>CAZERN010000009.1:0-14420 GCA_964514675.1 uncultured Gammaproteobacteria bacterium
ACGCACGATTCGGGTTCGTGTAACCCCGGTTCAATTCCGGGCAGCCCGACCATTTTAATTTCCTCCTTAAAAAACGCTAGTGATTAGCGTTTTTTACCTATTTTAACCAGTTGCCAAAAGGAGTGGATAATTATACAATAACTAAGACCTAATTTATTAGACCGCGGTTTAAATGGCGGTTCGTTTTATGAGCGCTAATAGTTTTATGATTAACTTTAAAGAGGATTGGGATGAAACAGAAGAAATCCCGGAAGAAAAAAATGTTAAACCACGAAGAAAACATCGCTTGCTAGTAAAAATTGTTTGGTTGATTGTCGTTTTGGCAATAATTTTTACCAGCAAAATGATTATCTCCGGATCCGGGGATGATTCTTGGTTTAGCCGCAACATCATCAATAAACTTTCGCATATTATCCCGACGGATGACAAACAACTAATCGGCGAAGAGTATGACCGAATTAATATTTTATTAATCGGCATTGGTGGTAAAAATCATGATGGCGGTTACTTAGCCGACACAATCATGCTCGCCAGCTTCAAACCTTCAACAAAACAAGTTGCCCTGCTTTCTATTCCCCGTGACTTAGCAGTTCCTAATTTAACGGGCGGTTCCTCCAGTAAAATAAACTCTATCCACGCCTATGCTGAAAATAAAGAGGCTGGCAGTGGCGGCCCAGCAATGACAGCCGCCCTATCAGAGCTACTAGATACACCGATACATTATTATATTAGAGTTGACTTTGAGGGGTTTATCAATATTATTGATCATTTAGGAGGAATCACGGTGAACGTTGAAAGAACTTTAGATGATTACGCCTATCCAATCATGGGACAAGAAGACAACCCTGATTATTATTCGCGTTTTGAGCATCTACATGTAGATACTGGCCCTCAAAAAATGAACGGCTCTCTAGCCTTAAAGTTTGCCCGCAGCCGTTATGGCGTTGGTGGTGAAGGAAACGATTTTGCTCGTGCCAGAAGGCAACAATTGATTTTAAAAGCTACTAAAGATAGACTGCTCTCAGCAAACGTTCTTCTAAACCCTGGGCGCTTAATTGATATTTCTAATGAATTATCAGAACACCTAGTCACAAATTTAGACATTTCCGAAGGTCTATCTTTATGGAAAGAGTTTAAAAATATAGACACCACCACTATTATTAATAGAGTTTTAGACAATAGTCGTGAAGGCTTACTAACTGATCAAATAGGCTATAACGGTGCCTACCTATTGGTTCCCCGAGCGGGAGATTTTTCCGAAATTAAAGACCTAGCCACGGAAATCTTTGGACCAGAGCCAGAAGAGACGACTTCTTTAGATGCTGTTATTATCCCTGAAAATACTTCGACTCCAATTGAGCCTCTAAATAGACCGGTCCGCTTAACCGTTTTAAACGGCACCTGGATAAGCGGCTTGGCCGGCAAGACGGCAACCGTTTTAAATACCTACGGTTTTACCGCTACCGCCAGCAATTCAAGTAACCGAGAGATAAAAGATAGTAGAATATATGATCTTTCTTACGGCCAAGAAGATGATGCTTTAAAGTTGTTAGAAACAGTCACCCCGGCCACCCTCGCCTACGATGTTCCAGATTGGTTAGAGAATTTTAAATCTACCGGGAGCGACGCTCGCTTAATTCTTATTTTAGGGACAGACGCTTCTAATTGGAGCCTGGAAACTTACAAAAAATAATTTATGACTAAAAGATTTTCACAATTACCATTGGTCGTCCTCTTTGGTCGAACCAATGTCGGAAAATCAACTATCTTTAATCGCTTAACAGAAAAATCGCAAGCGCTGGTTTCTGATATTTCAGGCACTACCCGTGATAGCAATCTAGGAACGGTTTCTTGGGAACATCATGAATTTGAATTAGCAGACACAGCCGGATTTTATGACTTTAATCAAATAGAGAAAAAAGCTAAGAAAAAAGAAGAGAAACTGACAGCTAATTCTCTAGCCCAAGCACAAGCCGCCAAGCTGTTAACTGAAGCTCAGTTAATTTTATTTATTGTTGATAACCGTGACGGCTTAACTGCCGATGACCGGCGCTTGGCTAAAGCTTTAAAAAGCAACCCCGAACTGGCTGCCAAAGTTATGGTTGTGGTAAATAAAGTAGATAGTTTTAAATATGCCAGTGAGGCAGCCGCCTTTACTAAACTAGGTCTAGGTGAGCCGAGTTTAATTTCCGCCTCTAGTGGCTCTGGTACCGGAGATTTATTAAGCGAGGTTTTGCCACGACTATCATGGGAAAACAATTTAACAACTGTGGAGAATGAGCCGGAAGAAATCCGCGTCACCTTTATTGGCAAACCTAATGTTGGTAAATCTTCTTTAGTAAACGCCTTGCTCGGCTACGATCGCTCTTTAGTTAGTGATGAGCCACACACAACCCGAGAGCCCCAAGACGCTTTCTTAACTTGGAAAGAAAAAACTATTCGCCTTGTTGATACGGCCGGCTTAACCAAGGAGGGACATAAGCGCGCTGGTTTGGAAAAAGCCAGTGGCGAAAGAGCTTTATCGGCCCTTCATAAATCAGATTTAGTTTTCTTTATTTTTGATATTACCGAGCCGCTTACCAAACAAGATTCCCGTCTAGTTGGAGAAATAATTGATCAACGAAAAAGCTTGATTATATTAGCGAATAAATGGGACAAAATTAAGCCTAAAAATATAAAAGAGTGGACACAAAAAATTCAT
Organism: uncultured Gammaproteobacteria bacterium; assembly: GCA_964514675.1. Classification (GTDB taxonomy): domain Bacteria; phylum Patescibacteriota; class Patescibacteriia; order Patescibacteriales; family UBA12465; genus JAEZRQ01. The sequence continues at coordinate 2,702 of CAZERN010000009.1, forward strand.
AACCACATCCCCTTTGCCGCTTGGGCACCATTAAAATTTGTCTCAGCAAAAAACGGTTTAAAAGTTCCCGAAATTCTAGATCTTGTTTTAGAGATTGCTGAAGCTCGTCAATTAAAAGTTTCTGATTCACAATTACAAAAATTGCTTTCAAAAATCGTCAAAATTCATTTGCCCGCTAAAGGAAAGGGGCTTAAAGCGCCACGAATTTACGAATTCACTCAAAATCAAACAAACCCGCCGGCGTTCATGATTAGAATTGGCTCGAAAGACAATCTTCATTTTTCTTATGTGCGTTTCATGGAAAACCGCTTACGCGAAAAATATAATTTTTTAGGAACACCAATAAAAATGGAAGTTGTTAACAACAAGCGAGTTCACGGCCGCGCCTCCTAAAAACGCTTAAAAATATTATCTTTTTTAAATATTTTTCTTAACTTTTTATTAAACTTTTATTAAGCGAAAATTGTAGCGACTTAGTTTATAATAATTATATGAGAATCATTATCGGCTTAGGTAATCCCGGAAAAGAATATGCCGGGAATCGTCACAATGTTGGCTTTAATGTTCTTGATCGCTTACTGGGGGCGGTAAAATGGGAAAACAGTAAACGTTTTAACTGCGAAATCTACCGCCAAGGTGATTGTCTGTATGCTAAGCCGCTTTCTTTCATGAATAAATCAGGCGAACCAGTCAGAAAAATCCTCGCCTATTATCAGCTGCTTCCAAAGACACTTGGTTTATTTAAAAAAACTGATGCCGATTTAAGCGAAACTCTTTTAGTTATTCATGATGACATCGACCAAGCCTTGGGAAAATATCGCTGGGCTAATGATTCTGGTAGTGGTGGGCACAACGGCATCAAATCAATTATTAATCACCTCAAGACTCAGAAGTTTAGACGTTTAAAAATTGGTGTTGCCAACGAAAAGCTGCGCCAACAAATCCCCGCTGAGCGTTTTGTCCTTACTAATTTTTCCGACCCAGAAAAAAATATTTTAAATGAAACCATTGATCGCGCTCTTAAAGAATTAGCCAAATAACCAGTGAGGCGATGCCGCCACAAAGCGGCAAGCTGAGGAGGGGCGGCCTGTTTCTTTGCTGACGACATCACCTCACTGATTATAAAAATCTCTGATTATTCTCAGGGATTTTTTGAATTAATTTTAAGACAACGGTTGACAGCCTCAGCTTAAATAGTACACTGATTACGAGATAAATTTCTGATTTTTAATTTTATGGACTTAATTATCGTCGAATCGCCTACCAAGGCCAAAACTATTGCTAAATTTTTAGGGAAAAAATATCAAGTTAGTTCCTCTTTTGGTCATGTTCGCGACCTGCCAAAGAGTAAGATGGGAATTGAAATCGAAAATGGTTTCACTCCTAGCTATTTAATCCCAACCAGTGCTCGCAAACGAGTAACAGAATTAAAAAAGCAGGCCGCTAAAGCAAAAAAAGTTATTCTCGCTTCAGATGAAGACCGCGAAGGCGAAGCGATTGCTTGGCACTTAAGTGAAGTTCTAAATTTGAATCCGGAAAATAGTGAACGAATTGCTTTTCATGAAATCACCGAAGAAGCAATTTTAGAGGCTCTTAAAACTCCGCGCCCTTTAGATATGAATCTGGTTGAAGCTCAACAAGCTCGTCGTCTATTAGACCGATTGGTTGGTTATGAATTATCACCGTTCCTCTGGAAAAAAGTCGCCAAGGGTTTATCAGCTGGACGAGTTCAAAGTGTAGCCACGCGCTTAGTTGTAGAAAAGGAGCGTGAGATAAAAAAATTTGCAGCCCAGGAATATTGGAGCTTGAACGCTCTTTTAAAAACTGACAACAAAGAAGATTTAAAAGCGGAGCTTGTTAGCGTAGCTGGCAAAACTTTAAAACCGCTTTCCTTAACAGAAGAACTAGCCAGCCAATATAAACAAGTCTTAGAAAAGGCAAATTATCAGATAAGCGAGGTTAAAGCTAGGCAGGTTAAGAAAAATCCACCCACTCCATTAACTACCTCAACTTTACAACAAGCAGCCAATCGTCAATTAGGGTTTTCTGCTAAACAAACAATGACTGTCGCCCAAAAACTTTATGAGCGCGGCTTTATCACCTACATGCGAACCGATTCGCTAAACTTATCAGAAAAATTTCTCCAGGAGAGTCGCGCCTGGTTAGAAAAAAATTTAGGTGAGCGTTACATTATAAGTAAACCCCGAGTTTTTAAACAAAAAAATAAAAACGCTCAAGAAGCGCATGAAGCAATTAGACCAACCGAAGCCGCCGCCCACCCAGACAAAATTAATGGCCTAGAGGGAAATGAACAGCGCCTATATCGTCTTATCTGGGGTCGCTCCTTAGCTACCCAGATGCCAGCTGCCGAACTAGAAACCACTAGCATTGATATTAACGCCGCTGATTTTGGCTTACGAAGCACCGGACAAGTCTTAGTCTTTAAAGGTTATTTAGAAGTTTATCCAGAAAAAACAAGCGAACAAGTGTTACCAATTGTTAAAAAAGGAGACACGCTAAGATTAAAAGAGCTTCAAACTGAACAACATTTTACTAAAGCCCCCGCCCGATACTCTGACGCTACTTTAGTTAAAGAACTAGAAAAGCACGGGATTGGCCGACCCTCAACTTACGCTCCGACAATTAACACAATTATCACTCGCGGCTATGTTAGCCGCGACGAAAGCAAACGTTTAGCTCCAAGTGAAATTGCTTTTATTGTTAACGATTTATTAGTAGAACATTTTCCAGAAATTGTTGATTATCAGTTTACCGCTAACATGGAAAATGAATTAGATGAAGTTGCCGCCGGTAAAATAAATTGGCAACCAGTCATCAGTGATTTTTATGGAAAATTCCACAACAATCTGGAGTTAAAATACGAAGAAATAAATAAGAATGAAATTATGCCTGAAGAAAGTAGTGAAGAAATTTGTGAAAAATGCGAAAAACCAATGATTATTAAAACTGGTCGTTATGGAAAATTCTTAGCTTGCAGTGGTTTCCCTGATTGCCACAACATCAAACCTTTAAGCGCTAATAAAAAAACGGCTGATCCACAAATAGCAGCGCTATCAGAAAAACATAAAGATGAAAAATGCTCTAAATGTGGAAGCCCAATGGCCGTTAAAACTGGTCGCTACGGCCCCTTCTTGGCTTGCACTGCCTACCCAAAATGTAAAAATATTAAAAATATTGGCGATGATTCTCTGCCTGAAATTATTTGCCCAGTTTGCGGAATAGGAAAAATTGTTAAGAAATTTAGTAAGCGTGGTGCCTTTTATGCTTGCGATAATTATCCCGATTGCAAAACCGCTTACTACGGGCAACCGACCGGAGAAAAATGCCCTGATTGCCAAGATCTTTTAATTAAAGATCGCCAAGGAAAAATACTCTGCAGCCGGAAAAGTTGCGGTTTTGAAAAGTAATTCATTTTTTGTTTCAAAAAAGCCCCTTAATCTAAGGGGCTTTTTTATTTGATTGCTAATTATTTTTTAACACTTTTCTTTTTCGAAACTTTTTTCTTAGCAGCCTTTTTCTTTGTAGTCGCTTTCGCTGTTGAAGTTTTTTTCTCGGCCGCCGTCCGATGGAAAGGACGATTCTTTAAAATATTCAATACTTGCCCAGCCATTAAATTAAAGAATTTTAGGTAAAGCCCACTATCACTGAGGGTGGATTTGACTGTTGATACTAAGCCTTCGGCACTATTTATTACCCGATCAGCCTTATCAACCAAACGCTTCGCCTTCATAACAGTCGCAATTACATAATACAAAGCCCAACAAATAAAAAACGTTAAGATTGCAACACAAATCATTAAAACTAAATTTAAAATGTCCCCTGAAGTTTCAAACATATTTTTTAAAAATTAAAAATTTCTAATTTGAGCACTAAACTTTTCTTCCAGATGATTAACCAACTCCTTTTGGATTGCCTCCACCTCTTCTGAGCGTAAAGTGCGATCTTCGGCTTGGTAGCTAAGGTGGAAAGCTAAACTTTTTTTATTCTCTCCTAATTGCCCGCCTTGATAAATATCAAATAATTCAACAGCGACAATTAAGGGATTGAATTTTTTTATTTCCTTTCTTAAATCATTATACAACATTCCACCGCTAACAACAAAAGCTAAATCTCGTTCAACTGCTGGATACTTAGAAGGTGCCTGATACTTACGGGCGGGGCAAACTGCCAACAAAGCTTCAATCTCTACTAAACTTAATTCAGCCACCGCTACCTTCATTTTTAATCCAAACTCTTTGGCAACCGGGGGTGAAATCACTGTTATCATTCCCAAGTCTCGGTCATTTACACGCAATCTTACTGTTTGACTCGGGTCACTATAGGCGTTTAAATCTTCAGGAACAACAAACTCGGGCTCCCAGGTTTTTCCAAACAAATCTTCAAGTAAAGACTCTACCCACCCTTTCACAACCGAAAAATTATCCAAATCTTCTTTGGTTGCCAAAAGTAAGCCTAAGCGTTTTTGTTGATAAGGGAGACGGTCATTATCATCGCCAGCCTTATCAAAAATTCCGGGAGTATCAAAATAGACACGACCAATTTCAAAAAAAGCTAAGCGTGGAAAATTAAATTGATTAGTGCGTACATTATTTAATAAGTTAACAGCTAAATTTTGACGCAAATAATCATATTGGTCAGACAAGGGGTTGGCCAACTTTAAATAAGCGCTTTCCCCTAACCCCAACTTCTGTAAATGATGATGGCTAACAAAACTGTAATTTTGAACTTCAATTAAATTTAAAGAGCCGGATAAAAAATCTTCCAATTTTCTCTCTAAAGCCAAGTCGGCCAATCTAATTGGCGGTAGTAAAGGCACTTTTGGAGCTGAAGAAATCAGGTTGTCATAACCCCAAAAACGAAGAACCTCTTCTAAAATATCTTCTTTTAAGCGAACATCTTTTGCTGCCCGCCAACTCGGAATTAAAACTGACAATTCCCCATCATTATTAGTAAGCGAAAAACCTAATCGCTCCAAAATAGAGATCACTTTAGTGGCCGGAATTTCTTGACCAGCCCGTTCATTAATCCAATCGAGACTTAAAGATAAGGGTTCAGTTGATAAATTAAATTTTTTCTGATCAGTAATTTTACTAATAACTTTTGCTCCAGGGGCCACTTGTTTTAAAAGCGACCAAAAGCGACGCAAAGCAATCTCAGCTAAATTTGGATCTAAAGATTTTTCAAAACGCATCGAGGCTTCAGTTCGCACTCCAAGCTGGGCAGCGGTTTTACGAATAGAAACCGCTTCAAAATTAGCTGCCTCCAAAATTATTTCATTAGTTGTCAGTGAAACACCACTATCTTTCCCGCCCATAACTCCCGCGACTGCAACTGGCTGCTCTCCATCAGTAATTACCAACATCTCTTCACTTAATTCTTTTTCTTGGCCATCTAATAAAATTAACTGTTCGTTTTTTTTAGCCAAACGGACACCAATCTTGTTCACTAAAGCCCGGTCAAAAGCGTGAAGCGGTTGGCCAGTTTCTAACATTACATAATTAGTCAAATCAACAATATTGTTAATTGGTCTAATGCCTACGGCTTGCAAGCGATCCTTAAGCCATTGTGGTGACTCGACAATCTCTAAGCCGCCAATAGCTAAAGCTAGGTAGCGCGGACAAAGGCGACTATCTTCCACCTTAACGCTTAATCTCTCCCCTCCTTCAACTATTTCTGGTTCTAGTAATTCTGAATAATCTTTAAGTGGCGCCTCATAAATTACGCCCAACTCTCGAGCTAAACCATAGTGCCCCCAAAGATCAGAACGATTAGATAAAGATTTATTATCAATTTCTAAAACGACATCGGTTAATTTAAGATATTTTGCCAATGATTCTCCAATCTTGGCACTTTTATCCAAAACCATAATGCCCTCATGATTATCACCCAAGCCTAATTCATCTTCAGCGCAAATCATCCCTCGCGAAACAACTCCACGCAAAGATGACTCTTTTATTTCTAAGCCATTCGGTAACACTGCCCCTAAAGTAGCAACCGCTACCAGCTGACCAGTAGCGACATTAGGCGCTCCACAAACAATAGCTAAAACCTCTGACTTAATATCAACTTGAGTAACCCGCAAACGGTCAGCATTAGGATGAGGGTCTACTGACAGAACTTTACCGACAACGACTCCGGGCCACTCGGCATCCTGTCTTTTCAGCCCCTCAACTTCAACGGTATGCATGGTAAATTTTGAGGCTACTTCCTCAGGGGTCGCCGTCTTCGGCAATTTAATAAAATCACTTAACCAGTCGTAAGAAATTAACATAAAATAAATTAACTCATTAAAATTGTTCTAAAAATCGCTTATCGCCACTCATTAAGAGACGAGCGTCATCGATATCATATTTCAACATTACTAAACGCGAGAGACCAAAGCCAAAAGCAAAACCAGAATATTTTTCCGGATCCACTCCTCCGGCTCGAAGGACATCGGGATGAATTAAGCCGCAACCTAAAACCTCCAACCACCCCGAACCTTTACAAACTCGACACCCTTTTCCTTCACACAAAAAGCAAGTGTATTCACCATTAGAGCCAGGCTCAACAAAAGGATAAAACTTGGGACGCATTCGCAATTTAGTATTTGGTCCATAAAGTTTTTTTCCAACCATCTCACAAAAACTTTTTAGCTGAGCAAAATTAATATTTTCGCCAACCATCAAGCCTTCTAATTGGTAAAAAGTGTGCTCATGGCGAGCGTCAGTCGCCTCATTTCTAAAAGTACGACCAGGAATAATCGCTTTTAAAGGAGCGCCATATTTTTTTAAAGCCCTTACCTGAACATTGGATGTTTGCGTGCGCATCAATAAATCATAATCACCATCTTCATTTTTCTTATCAACATAAAAAGTATCTTGCATGTCACGAGCTGGATGATGCTTGGGAACATTTAAGGCCTCGAAGTTATAATAATCGCTCTCTAACTCTGGTCCATCTAAAATCATAAAGCCTAATGAGGAAAAAAGATCCTCAATCTCCCGCCGCACTAAAGTTAAAGGGTGAAGATGGCCCGTTTCTATCTTTTCGCCAGGCAAGGTTAAATCGGAAACCATATTTGCGCCTTGGGCGGGTCTTAGTTTAGCCTGCACCTCTTTAAACTTAAGCGTCAACTCACTTTTTAGTTTATTAACAGCGGCGCCAAATTCTTTTCGAGCTTCGCCTTCTAAACCTTTGACTTGTCCCATCAATCGAGCAAGCTCACCTTTGCGTGATAAAAACCGATGCTCAAAATCAGCTAATTCTTCAGGGGTTTTTATAGATTCTAGAGCAGCTAAGAAAGTTTTTTGAAAATTAGTTAATTGTTCTTTCATATAGATAATTAAAGTCGATTTTTGTTAGGCCGAGTTAAAATAGCCTCAATAATGATAAACAGAGTTATTAAAATAATTAAATTAAGCCAAGTAAATAAGCTCTCCGACAATAACCAAAGGAGGATGATTGCAAAAAAAGCAAAAAGGAAAGCTTGGCGGTAAGCATTGCGCACTGAGTAGAAGGCTAATTCATATTTCAGGGCGACAAAACGAACTAAAAACCCAAGTAAAGCGGCTAAGCCAAAGAGGGTTAAAAATAAGGAGCCATAAAAGAATAAAAAGCCGAGCCAATTAGTAGTTTCCGGATTAATACTGCTAGCAACATAGAGAAAAACAGTCGCGCAGATAGCGGTCGCCGCAGAAATAACTAATAAATAACGCTTTAAAGTCATAAAATCGTTTCTTTTAATTTATTGAGTTCAGTCTGATAAGACGCTAATTTTTCTTTTTCCTGATCAACAATTTGAGCCGGAGCCCGGCTGACAAATTCCTGATTAGAAAGGCGTTCGCTTAAATTAGAAATTAATTTTTCTAAAACTTCTCGCTCTTTAGCAATTCGAGCTGCTTCTTTTTCAGGGTCAATTGCCGCAAGCAGATAAACAATCGTGTCTTGAACCACTACGGCCACCGCATTTTCAGGCTTAAGATCTTCATTAACAAAAGTTAAAGAGGAGAGGCCGGTTTTCAGCTTAGTAATCAACTCTGCCCCCAGAGCTACACTTTCTTGATTCTTAACAGAAAAAACTAGGGCCTCGAGCTGAACTCCGGGCGCGATTTTATTAGCACTCCGAGCATTCCGAATAGCAACAATTAAGTCACGCCAAAAAATAAGAGTCGCCTTAGCTTCTTCGTCGGCGATTGGATTAAAATCTGGCCACTGCTCAATCATTAAAATGCCTGGTTGGAAACTTTGCCAAATTTTTTCAGTGACAAAAGGAATAAAAGGATGCCAAAGACGCAAAATTGCTAATAATAAATAGTTAAGAATCTCGGTTTTCCCGCCTTCAATTTTAGCAATCTCTAGATACCAATCAGCCAACTTGTCTCGAGTAAAATCAGTTAATGTCTCGGCCGCCAAAGAGAATTCAAAACTATCTAAGCGCTTATGAACCTCAGAAATAGTGGCACTAAGTTCCGCCAAAATCCAACGATCAGCGACTGTTTTTGGCTCTGGCCAAGAATTTAATTGGCACTCAGCCACTCCTGGCTGAGCTAATATGTAACGAGCAATATTCCATAATTTATTAATGAAATTACGCTTCGCCTCTACTCTGTCAGCACTATAACGGCTATCGTTACCGGGAGTGCTGCCCATCAGTAAAGACAAACGCAAAGCATCGGCACCATATTCATTGATAGCTACTAGCGGATCAACCCCATTACCCTTGCTTTTGCTCATTTTTTTGCCATGCTTGTCTAAAATTGTCCCATGCAAATAAACTGATTCAAAAGGGAGCTCACCTAAGGCAAACATTGACATCATCACCATCCGAGAAACCCATAAAGTCAGGATTTCATAACCAGTTTCTAACACTTGAGTTGGATGAAAATTAGCCAAGTCGCCAATTTTTTTACCATTTTGATAATTATCCGGCCAGCCTAAAGTAGAAAAAGTCCACATCCCCGAAGAAAACCAGGTGTCTAAGGTATCGGGATCCTGAACCCAACCTTCACCTTCGGGTGCTTTAAAATCGCAATAGACTTCCCCGCCGCGATACCAAACAGGAATAGAATGTCCAAACCAAATTTGTCGCGAAATACACCAGTCGTGTAAATTACTCATCCAATCCTGATAACGTTTATTAAATCTTTCCGGGATAAATTTTAGAGAACCTTCTTGAGCAACAGCTAAAGCTTTTTCTTTTAAAGATTTACCTCCCAGCCTTTTTAGAGGGCGGTCAACGCCAACAAACCACTGTTTTGAAGGTAAGGGCTCAATCGGAGTATCACAACGGTAACAAGTAGAAATATTATGATTAATTTCTTCTTCACTAATAAGCAAACCAGTTGCTTTGAGTTCATCAACCAACTTTTCGCGAGCGTCTTTAACGCTGAGACTTGAATAGTCACCAAAGCCTTCTCTTATTAAACCCTGCTCATCAATAACCTTAATAATCTCCAAGTCATTTTCCTGAGCCATTTGCCAATCAACCATTGAATGAGCTGGTGTTACCCCTAAAGCTCCAGTGCCAAAATCTGGATCAACATTTCGGTCACCAATAATCTTAAGGATTAATTTTTGACCGCCAAAATTAACACTAAACTCTTGACCGAGATATTTTTGATAACGCTCATCTTTTGGGTTAACAGCGACAGCAGTATCGCCTAGTTTTGTTTCCGGCCTAGTAGTCGAAATGGCAATTGGAAAATCAGGTGCATATTTAAAAGTATAGAGAGTAGTTGCTTGCTCACTATACTCTACCTCATCATCAGCTAAAGTTGACTGACAATGCGGACACCAATTAACGATCCGTTCGCCACGATAAATGGCCCCCTCTTGATACATCTCTACAAATAGGCGGCTAACCGCTTTTTGGCGCACTTCGTCTAAAGTAAAAGCTTCTCGAGACCAATCTAAAGAAGCCCCTAGTTTGCGCATTTGTCCTAAAATTTCCGACTGTGTACTTTTTAAAAACTCCCAAATTCTTTCTAAAAGGGCCTCTTTGCCTAAATCGTGTCTAGTTTGCCCAGTCTCTTCAAAAATTCTTTTCTCCACCACCATCTGAGTAGCAATCGCCGCATGATCCGTCCCTGGAACCCAAAGAGTGCGATATCCATTCATTCGCTTATAGCGGATGAGCAAGTCTTCAATTGCGAGCATGGCGCTATGGCCAATATGTAATTTTGCCGTAATATTCGGAGGTGGCAAAATAATCGTATAAGTGGGGGCAGTCTCTGGCAAAGGGGCGTTATCTGGATTAAAAAAGCCGGAAGACTCCCATAAACGGTAGATATCATTTTCATTTTCTTGAGGCACATAGGCCTTGGCGAGTTCTTTCTTCATACTAATCAAAAATACCAGAAAACCAACTCCCAGTCAATAAAAATGAGGGTTTTAAACACTTGACTAAGTTTATCTAGCGGGTTATATTAGGAAACTAACTATTTTTGATTCCATGTTAAATACTGATGAACAATTCTTAAATCGTTTAAAGAAGAGCCAAACGCCTCTCCTTGTTTTTCCGGCCGACTGGCCTGGGGAAGCGGTTGCGGTTAGTGTTACTTTGTTTCAATTATTAGAAAAATTGGAAAAGCAACCAACCTTAGCAGCAGCCCCCTCTTGGCGTCAAAAAACTTGGAATTTCTTGCCAACTTTAAAAAAGATAAAACATCAATTGGAGTCCTCGCAGCCTTTAGTAATTAGCGTGTCTGCCAAAGAAGCTGAGGTCGCGCGAATAAAATATAATTATGACGGCGAACAATTAAAGTTCTTTATTTTTCCTAAAGGAAAACTCCTGGACGCTAAAAGTGTTAAAACAGAAAACGGTTTGCCGGCACATGATTTAATTATTGTCGTTGGCGCTGTTGATTTAGATGCCTTGGGTAGTATCTATACAGACAATATCGAACTCTTTTATAAAACCGACATTATAAATTTAGATTGCCAGTCAGAAAATGAAGAATTTGGTCAAATCAATTTAGTTGACTTAAGCGCTGCCACAATTAGTGAAATTTTATATTCCGCTCTTTCGGAAAACGAGCGCCGTTTAATTAGCAATGAAATAGCCACGAGCTTGCTAGCGGGTTTAATTGCTGGAACAAAAAGTTTTAAAAATAATCGTCTAACTCCTAAAACACTGGAACTAGCCTCCCTACTAATGGCGGCCGGAGGAGAGCGAGAGAAAATAGTTAACCATCTGTACCGCTCCCGTAATTTTTCCACTTTAAAATTATGGGGAAAAGTTTTAGCAGGCTTAAAGTCGGAGCTAGACAGTGCCTTAATCTGGTCTTACATTCGTCAAGAAGATTTTAAGAACGCTGGCGCTGGCGCTGATAATTTAATTGATATTATTGATGAATTAATCGCTAACATCCCCGAAGCGCGAGCAATTACTTTAATTTTTGAAGATCCAGAAAAAGACGGACAGTTAAAAACAGTTTTATACGCCTCTAAAAACATGGACGCTCTTAAATTGCTTAAAAATTATCAACCTCAAGGAAATTTCCGCCTAGCCCAAGCCTCGCTTCCAAAAGCAGAAACAATGCCGGCGGCAACTGAAAAATACTTAAGCAATTTAAAACAACAATTATCCGCTTGGCTGGCACATTAAAATAATTTTCACTTGATTTGTCGCCCCGTCAATGATATATCTTATAAAGAGATTTGGCGCCCATGGCTCAGTGGTTAGAGCACCGCTCTTATAAAGCGGGGGTCGATGGTT
>CAZERN010000010.1:0-9336 GCA_964514675.1 uncultured Gammaproteobacteria bacterium
CAACTAAATCACGATTACTCGGGTCTGCACGATAAAAAATTGTCTTGGCGGAGAGCAAGGGATTCGAACCCTTGATACCTTGCGGTATACACGCTTTCCAAGCGTGCGCACTAGACCACTATGCGAGCTCTCCAAAAGCGCCCGAAGGCGCTTGAAGGGTAAAATTAAATCCGGAAACAGAATTATTGTAAATACTGAGAAACAATTGTCTTCAAGCCTTCTATTTCTTTGCCCTCACTGTCAGTATAATCTTCGTAGGGGCGAGCACCGACAATAATATCATCATTTATAAATAAAGTCGGAGCACCATAAACAGAATTAGCTTTGGCGTCCGTAGTTTCCTGTAGTATTATTCCCTGTTTTTCAGTATCGGTCAAGCAACTGACAAAATCCTCTTGATTTAGCTTCAATTCTTGGGCGGCGTCTATTAGTGACTGCTCTGTTGTCTTATCTTCTCTTAAAAATCCAAAAATCTTCGTCCTCATCTCTTCCCATTTCCCTTGTTCGCCAGCACACCGAACAGCCGTTGCTGCAATTAAAGAGTCAATATTTCCCCGGACAGCAAAGGGCCTAACAATCACCGCCACCGATCTTCCAAATTCTGCTCGCACCCTATCTAAATTATCAGCGTTATCAGCCGAAAACTGGCTAGCATAATCTTCATAAACGAGTATTTTAATCGGCGCCTTAGTTGAGCCTAAAACATAATCATCGCTAAGCAATACTGGTGGGATATCAGCAATAAAACTAGCCGCCCGCCCACTTAAGGGGGACTCCTGCTCAATAATGGCTTTAGTTTTTTGTTGTTTAAAAATAATTAAAGCTACCAAGGCCAAAGCAACCACTAAGGTAATCGTCCACAAAGTTGCTTTAGATTTTTTTAACTCAATCTTAGTCATAAGTTTACTTAATCAAATTTCAAGGGCATAAAAGCAACCCTAGCCTCTAGAGCCTGAGCCACAGACAGTAAATGTCCTTCGTTATTTAAAGGCGCAATTAGCTGAGCCCCAATTGGCAAATCAATACCATCCTTTTCTATTAGACCAACAGGTATTGAGATGGCTGGCAAGCCCGCCAAACTCGGCGCTGTTAGATAAATATCTTCTAAGTACATTGATAAAGGATCGGTATTTTTTTCACCCAATTTAAAAGCGGGATGAGGCTGAGTCGGGACTAGAAGAATATCACACTCTAAAAAGGCGTCAGCAAAATCTTGGTTAATTAAAGTTCTAACTGCCTGCGCTTTTTTATAATAAGCCTCATAATAACCAGAGGATAGTGAAAAAGTGCCTAACATTATTCGCCGTTTAGCCTCAGCGCCGAAGCCAAACCCTCGATTTTTCTTATAAAAGTTATCTAAATTACCGCTCACTTCACTACGATAACCCCAAGCGACACCATCAAAACGAGCTAGATTAGAACTAATCTCTGAGGGGGTAATGACATAATAGGCGGGAATCGCGTATTTAGTATTAGGTAAACTCAACTCCACTGGCACTGCCCCAGCCGCCACCAACCAATTTTTAGCCTGCTCTAAACTAGCAGCAATTTGAGGATTTAGAGAATCGTCATAATATTCCTTAGGCAAACCAACCCGCAAACCACTAATATCCTCCTTTAAGCCAATCTCCCTGCCGCCCGGGTAAGTATTGGCGTCTTTAGTATCCGCGCCAGCAATTACCTCATAAACCAAAGCAGCATCTTTGACAGTTTTGGTAATCGGGCCAATAACATCAGTAGAAGAAGTCATGGAAATCAAACCAAAACGAGAAACAGCTCCATAGGCGGGTTTGAAACCAACCACGCCGCAAAAAGCTGCCGGTTGTCTGATTGAGCCGCCAGTATCTGAACCTAAAGCAAATAAACAAAAATCAGCCGCGACTGCAGCGGCACTACCACCAGAAGAACCACCCGGAACGCGGGTTAAATCCCAAGGATTATGAGTCGGTCCAAAAGCCGAAGTTTCAGTAGAACCGCCGTGAGCGAATTCATCTAAATTAGTTTTTCCTAATAAAATTGCCCCCGCCTCATCTAATTTATTAATCACGGTAGCATTATAAGGAGCAACATACTTTTCTAAAATTCTTGAAGAGGCAGTTGTCCGCAGCCCTTTGGTTAAAAGATTGTCTTTAGCTAAATAGGGGATGCCTAAAAGCGAACCCTTTTCACCGGCAGCTAATCTTTCATCGGCCCGACTGGCGGCCAAACGCGCTTCCGCTTCATTTAAAGTTAGCACTGCCTTTAACCGCTTGTCGGCTTTCTCAATTTGCGCCAAACAAGCCTCTAATAATTTAGTGGCTGTCAGCTCCCCGCTATCAAGCAATCGACGAGCTTCAGAAATAGTTAAACGATTAGCTTCCATATTATAAAACACGCTTTACTTTTACTTGCTGATCTTCAAGTTCGCTACTACTTAAAGCCATCTCGATTTCATCTTCAGGCCAAGAGACCGCCTCATCAGAGCGCCAGACATTGCTTAACTGACCAACCTGAATTGTTGGCGTAACCGAACTCGTATCAGCTTCATTTAATAAATCAACATAATCTAAAATCGCGGCCAATTGAGCGCCGTAATTTTTTGCCTCAGTCGCGCTTAATTCCAAGCGCGCTAAATCGGCAATATGTTTTATTTCCTTTGCTTCTAACATAATATTTAATCTAAACCAGGCATTTGTTCACCGCCTAAATAAGAGAGCATTGCTCCGCCGCCAGTAGAAATAAAATCTACATACTCCTCCATTTTTGTTTGCTGTAAAGCGGCTACCGTTTCCCCGCCCCCAACTAAACCAAAAGCATGACCGGTAGAGCGCGCGGCAATTGCCATCGCCACATTTAAAGTGCCAAAGCTGTAAGCATGCTCTTCAAAATAGCCCATCGGTCCGTTCCAAACAATTGTTTGAGCTTCTTTAATATAACCTGAAAAGAGACGAATCGTTTCTGGACCAATGTCTAAAACGGTGTCAGTTTTTTTAATATTTTGAACTGGCAAAACTTGAGCTTGGCCACTTTCATTTTTTACTACCACATCAAGTGGCAAAATAATATCATTATCAATTTTTCCATTTTTGAAAAAGATTTCTAGTTTACTTAATTCGTCCTCATCTATTAAAGATTTGCCAACTTCCCAATCTAAATACTTGAAAAAATTATTAGCCAAAGCGCCACCAATTAAAACTTTATCAGCTGAGCTTTTTAATTTTTTAATCAAAGGAAGTTTAGTAGAAATTTTAGCCCCGCCCATCACAACCACTAAAGGTAATTCTGGTTTTAAAATCTTATCCAAAGCTTCAATCTCGCCGCTTAACTGTAAACCATGATAAGCCGGCAAAAGGCGACGAAGGGCAGAAACGGAAGCTTGCTGACGATGACAAACAGAGAAAGCCTCATTAACATAAATATCGCCGTAAGTAGCCAATCTTTTAGCAAACTTAACATCGTCTTGATATTCGCCTTTATTAAAACGGAGGTTTTCTAAAAGCAACACTTCCCCATCCTTTAAATTGCCAACCGCCTCATCAGCCCGATAACCAACTGTTTCTTTAACAAAAATTACCGGACGCTTTAGAAGGTTACTCAAATGATCGGCAATTGGTTTTAATGATAAGTTAGAAACAACTTCACCTTGAGGATCACCCAGATGAGCTAATAAAACCAGACGCGCACCACCGCTTAGTAGATATTCCAGCGTCGGCAGGACGGCCCGAAGCCGATAATCATCAGTAATTTCCCCATCTTTTAAGGGGACATTGAAATCAACGCGCACCAAAACTCTCTGCCCTTGAATATTTTTTAAGTTGTTGATGGGTTTTAATTTCATATAAAATTTTGTTATCTAGTTGAGCTAGCTAAAAGTTCTGCTAAAGTTACTTCTACCTCATGAAGAGAACCAGCGCGATCATAACTTAAAACTAAACGATCACCGGGTAAGCGTCCAACTAAAGCGGCAGTTAAGGTAAAGTCGCGATTTAATTCTTGATTATTAACTTTTAAAATAATGTCGCCCGCTTGCAAACCAGCCGCCTCGGCTGGGCTGCCCGGCAAAACCGCCGGAACTTCAGAATCAACCAACCAAGCACCTTGATTCATTTTTAAATCGGCCACCGCTGTCCGGCTTAAATCTAAATAATTAACACCTAAAAAAGGCGAAGCTAATTGCCCCCGGCTAATTAAAGACTGCCAAGCTGAATTGAATAGATAGGCTGGGTGTAGAGTTTTGTCTTCCCCCCACCAGCCAACAAAATCTCCACTTAGAGTAAAAGCTAAGGAGCGAGAAAAAGCGGCGCTTGGCTCTTGAGCTAGAACTAGGGTTGCTTCCGGGCGGTCGCTATTAATAATTCCGAAGGGGTAGTTTTTAGCAATAACCGTGTTAGGCAAAATTTCACCACTTGAAGTTAGAAGAATAATTGAAGTACCTGGTTTTAAATTAGCCGCCGAAACCAAAGAACGGACTGGTAAGTTTTGCGCCCCTTTTAACTTAAGTAAAAAAATCTCCTGCTCTCCTGGCAAAACTACCGGCATGATTTTTTCCAGTGCGTATTTACTCCGATCAGAGCCTAAAACAAAATAATTTTCTAAATCAGCTTCACCCACTCCTGTTAAATCACCGTTAAGCAAAACCCAGCCGTCAGCTGAAATAATAAAACCAAAGCCAAGCGCGTCCTCTAACTGATAAAACTCTGAGGCATCTTGAGTAGTCGGCTTCTTTTCCATAAAAATACTGACCAATGAGGGGGCAACTGCCACGGCTGTCTCACCAACTTTAACATCCTGGTTAACAACGACATTTTTAGCGTTTTGAATAATCAAGTTAGCCCGATCGTAAACAGAATCAGCCAGATTAAGCTCTGGCCGTGACCCGATAATACTGTTTATTTCTTGATCTAAATAGGTGGTGGCAATAATTGCCGCTAAAGCGCCGGTTAAAGCAGCAAAAGCAATAGCGGACAAGATTACGGAAAATAAATAACTGGGTTTTTTCATATAATTTAATTAAACCAGCGAGCGGTTAGTAATAAAAGGGTAATTCCGGCAGCGCTGACTAATAAATAGTAACGAATTTTTTTCGGAGTTAAGGCTTGTCGGAAATAAAGTCTAGTTATATTGATTAGTAAATAATAAACAATCGCTAAACAGAGAGCAGAGACATTATACTGAAGAGGTAAGAGCAGAAAAACTAAAGCTGTTTGGGCTAAAATATAGACAATCACCAAAGAAAAGCGTCCCCGCACTGAAGACTCAACTGGCTCGTCCTCGAGATTGACAAAAACCATCACCAAAGCAAGAGCAATAAAAATTAAAAACATCGGCCAAGTAGTCAGGTTAAGGAGAGATTGCAGACCGAACATGGAAGCGGCCGCAAAAAATATCGTCATTAAGCCCCCAAAAGATTTAACAACTATAAACTCCTCGACCTCATAAAGCTTGGAGTGGCGATAATAATAATAGAGATTACGAAAATAAACAAACAAGAAAATGGTAATCAATAGAAAAATTAACTGTACTATAATTTTATTCATCTGCAGGCTGGCGTAAACAGAACTAGAAACTAAAAAAATAGCCGGAATAAAAACGGCAAGCAGCCAAGACCAAGGCTTTCCTGGTGAACGCAAAGACCAAGCCAGAGAAACAGTTAAAAGCAAGGCAATACCAAGGGCCAAATAAAAAGAACTCGGCTTGAAAAAATAAATCTCCGAAAGTAGTAAAATCACTAGAGGGTAAATTGTAACAGCTAAACGTGAATAATGTCGCATATTTTGAATATATAGGAAATTCTTCGGCTTCGCAACCGTCAAGAGTTAATAAATCTCTACTGGCGTGCCCACAGAAACGCGCTGATAGAGATAGGCGGCGGGGATAATCCCTAAACGAATACAACCATGAGAAACTGGCTTACCTAAATGGTCAGAGCCCTCTCGGTAGCCATTGGGCCAATAAGGTAATTGGTGAATACCAATACCGCCAACAACCCCCATCCAATAAGGCATATACAATCCATAGTTTCCTGACCAAGCTAACTCCACTTTATTACGAATCTGAAAGTTACCAGTTGGCGTGGGCATGCTAGCCTTACCAGTAGAAACAGGAAATTCTCGCCAACGCACACCGTTAACAAAATAGAACAAACGCTGTCCTTTTAAATCAATTTCAACCTTCTGAGGGAATCTTTCTAAAGAACTGCTTAAAGGATCATAAGCATTATCAATTTCTAAAAAATCAGAATGTCCATCACTGTCAGTATCAGGATTATTTAAATCGGTTCCAAAAATCCATTCAAATTCATCAGTAAGGCCATCGCTGTCAGTGTCAAGATAAGGGTCAACTAAGGCTATTTTTCTGGCCTTCTCCCAGCGAGCAGCGTCTTGAATGGCCCGCTCCTCTGGAGAAAGAGCTAAGGCCGCGCTGACGCCAATAAGCAACAAATTACTAATAATTAAAATACTCCTTGTTAATAGTTTTATTTTAAAAGTCATAATTATTTTTTACTAAATTCGCAGCCGCAAAATTTCTGTCGATAAAATCCAAATTCCTTGGCAAGCGCTTGCGACCGTTGATAAATTTCTGGAGCACTAAAATCCTCTTCTAAAAATTTAAGTCCCTTAGCAAAAGCGATCTCAGCACCCAGCTTTTTTAAAAGAGTTCTGTTTTTATAAGGAGAGACTAACAAGCTACTAGAAAAATATTCACAACCTTCTTGTTTGGCAATTATTGCTGCTGCGTCGAGACGCCGCTTGTAACAAACTTCACAGCGAGCGCCACACTCTGGCTCAGCTTCTAAACCATGAACGCTCGCCAACCAGGGCGCGTGCTCGTAAGGGACGACAATTAAACGAAGCCGGTAATGGTGAGCCATTTTTTTTACAGCCGCTAAACGGGCTTCATATTCTAACTGAGTGTTTAAATTGGAATTATCAAAATATAAAACCACCTGATAATAAGGCTTCAGCAAAGCTTTAATAATATAAGCGCTACAAGGAGCGCAGCAAAGATGTAATAGAAGTCGAGGCCTTTTCTTAATTAAGCGCGGCAAAAAAATAACGAACAAGAAAATAATAGCCGCTAGGCCGGCGAGAGCGAGAAGCTTACCGCGGGTCTGCAGGAACAGGCCAGCCAAACCAAAAGAAGCAGCCACTAAATAGAAAACGAAAACGGTTTGCTTTTGATTTAAACCAGCCGCTAAGAGGCGATGGTGAAAATGTTTTTTATCCGGGTTCCGAAAAGGATTTTTGCCGGCTGCTAAACGACGAACAATAGTCCAGGCAACATCAATAATTGGAAGCCCCATAATTAACAAAGCAATCGCAATTTTACTTCCCGAAATAATAGAAAGCACCCCTAAAGAAAAGCCTAAAAATAGGGCCCCTCCCTCCCCCAAGAAAATTGAGGCTGGATTAAAATTAAAAATCAAAAAACCAGCTGTCGCTGCAGCTAAAATAACTGCTGCTAAAGCGATATCAGGCTGATAATAATTAGTGGTGATTGTAAATAAAAAAATAACCAAAGATCCAATGAGTGAGACCCCACCGACTAATCCATCAACACCATCTAAAAGTTTGGTGGTGTACATCATCCCCAGTAACCAAAAAGCAATCAAAAGTGAAGACAGCCAGGGCCACTGGCTAAGATTAACTATCCCCCCTTGAAAATCAGACAAACGGGCAATCTCCACCCCGCCCAACAAAACTGCAGCAATTGCTAAAAATGGAAAGAGTAACTGCTGCCAAGGGCGAAGATTATATTTATCATCTAAAAAACCACCAATCATCAGTATCAAACCACCGCTTAAAAAACCAACCCAATGCGTCCAAGTTAAATCGCCAACTAGCAGTTGTTTATGGAAGATTAAAAAAGTTAAAGCTAAAGCCAAATAAATACCCAAGCCGCCCAATAGTGGAGTGGCCCGTTGATGAATTTTACGATCGCCATCAGGCTGATCTAGAATTTGCCAACGCCAAGCAAGCCGCCGTACTAAAAAAGTGGCAACCAGGCTAAGACCAAAAGCAGAAATGGCAGCAAGAGCGTAAATCATAACTATAATTCAGTGGCTTTAATCACACCGACTTTTCCTTTTTTATCAATATAAACAGTATCCCGACGCTTAAGTTTATTAGCCAATATTAGATTAGCAATCTCATTCTCCACCCGCTCCTGAAGCAAGCGCCGCAGCGGCCGAGCACCAAAACGAGGATCATAACCGGCTTTAGCTAAAGCAGCAACCCCGTCTTTATCAGCTTTAAAGTTTAAACCTTGAGCAGCTAAATTCTTTTTAATTCCCTTAAGTAGTAAGACAGTGATTTGGACAATCTCTTCTGGGCTCAGCGGCGAAAAGACAATGATACCATCAAAACGATTGATTAATTCTGGACGCAAATATTTAGTCAGTTGATTATCAATGAGTTCCTGTTTAATAATATTAAGATCAGTTCCAGTCTTTATTCCGTCTTGAATTATTAAGGAGCCAATATTGGAAGTGGCAATTACAATCGATTGGGAGAAGCTAATTGTTCGGCCCTGACCATCAGTTAAACGCCCATCGTCTAACAACTGCAAAAAAAGATTTAAAATATCAGGATGCGCTTTTTCAATTTCATCAAACAAAATTAAGGAAAAAGGTTTTTTGCGAACCGCCTCAGTTAAATAACCTAAGACGCCTTCATGATTACCAATCATTTTTCCAACACTATCGGCTTCTTGATATTCACTCATATCAAGACGAACCATATAGTCCTCAGAGCTAAAATAAATTTCAGCAACCGTTTTAGCTAATTCAGTTTTACCAACCCCAGTCGGACCTAAGAATAAAAAACTGGCAATTGGACGCTTGGAATCTTTGAGATTAACTCGAGAGCGTCTGAGTGCCGCCGCCACCGCTTTAACTGCTTCATCTTGACCAATTAGGCGCTCATGGATTGTGCTCTCCAGATTTAATAATTTCTGTCCTTCATCTTCAGAAACTTTACTAGCCGGAACACCGGTTAAATCTTCAATTGCCAAGGCCACTTCTTCCCCGCCGCAAATTAAGCGGTCGGGATTATGAGCCCCTGCCTTACTAGTAATAATAACTGCTTTTTGAAGCAAATTGATATCACGCAAAGGCGAAGCGGTTGTACTTAAAAATTTAGCACTTAAATCAACTGCTTTGGCTAAGGCACTGTAAGTAAGAAAAACGCCATATTGCTTTTCTAAAGCTCCAGCCTTACTTTGTAAAATTTGAATCGCTTGATTAGTTGTCGGCTCTTCTAAACCTAGCGTTGTCACCACTGCTCCTAAAGAACTTTTTTCTAAATATTTGGAATAATTCTCAGTCGTGGCCGTTAAAATGCAATACAAAGCCTGCTT
>CAZERN010000010.1:9436-12526 GCA_964514675.1 uncultured Gammaproteobacteria bacterium
AATATTTGGAATAATTCTCAGTCGTGGCCGTTAAAATGCAATACAAAGCCTGCTTTTCAATCGCCTCCACTAGAACTTCAGCCAACTCAAAACTTTCTTCTTCGCCTGAAGAAATGCCCAATAGACGTTCCACGTTTGAAATATACAAAATAACATTGCCAGAACGATTAGCTTCACTTAGACAAGTCAATAAGCGTCGCTGAGTCTCAGCTGGGGAGGCGCCGGAAATAAGAGACGCTAAATTTAATTCTACCAAGCGTTTATCTTGTAAAAACTCAGGAACACTTTCCTCAACCATCATCTGAGCTAAGCCCTCAGAAAAAGTACGCTTTCCCACTCCAACTGGCCCAGTCACTAAAACCCCAACCTGACCACTCGCCCAAGCATCAAACAAAGTAACAAATTCTTTCTGACGCCCCAAGCAAAGATCTAAACGACCAGAACGCGCCGCTAAAGTAAGGTCACGAGAAAAATGATCTAAAGTTGGAGTGGCAATAGCCGTATAAGAACGATTCATTGCCGTGCCCGGTTTTAAATCAGCCGCTTGATGATATTTTTTGTAACCAGCGGACAAACGATCATTTACCTTAAACCATTCAACTCCGTTATAAAGTTTGTCCTCCTCTACTCCTAAATCAAATAAAATTTCCGCTAGAACTGAATCGTGAGCATAACAAGGGAAAACTAAATCTAAAACTTCAATGGCGATTTGTTTGCGCTCTAAAGCGCTAACGGCCGCCAAGATAATAATTTCTTGAATTTCTTCTGACACTTTCGGTCGCCTACCGGCTTCACCTAAGGCCAAGCGCCTATCTAAAAGTGAAAGCAAGCGCTGTCCGTCAACATTTAAACGAATAAATAAGGATTGAACGTTTTTATTTTTTAACAGTGTTCTAAATAAAAGCAAAACACTTAATTCGGAATGTTTTAATTTAGCCGCACTTAAATAAGCGTCTTCTAGCAAAAGGCGCGATTCATCATTTAGGGCGGTAGTCGCTAACCAAGGATCATTGCGCTTAAAAACGCCCTTCGCTAAATCCATCCGAAAACGTCGATAATCAATTTTTACTAAAGCGGCTGAGAGCAGGCGCGAACGATAATACAAAAATAAATCTGCCCCTAAACTTAAATAGAAGGCCAGCAAAAGCACATGCTGATCGCTTATTAGTAAGCGAGGGTCAGCTAAAACCAGTTTAAAATTTCCCCAAAGATACCAAACCAGAGCTAGCCAGCCGAGCGCAGCGATTAAAAAAACAAAAAAATTAACCGCTCGACGAGTTAACGCAAGCGTGCGATCTAATAAAATAATCGTTCGCCTAAATTGCAGTTGGGCATAAACAAAAACGCCCCTAACCCAAAGGCCGGTCGCTTGAAGTTTTGGATTATATTCAAACTTAAGAGATTGTTTCGACATAGCCCTAACTCAATTGATGCCAAACTGCCAACCAAATCAGAAATGGCAAGATTAAATAAAAAACCAACCCGACAACAGTTAATAAAACTAAAAATAATAAAAATCCGCCCCGGAAGATAACTTGAACTGAACGAATGATAAAAGAAATAAGACGGCCGGCTACATCGCTCTGGCCATACATGGGCACAAAAATATTCTGAAGCCAAACCAAAAAACCCAAAGAAGCTTCACGCTCTTTGATAAAACGCCAAAAACGACGAGCTAAATCCAAGAAACCAAAACTATACCACCAAATTGGCAGATACAAAAAATCCCAGATGATAGCGAAAATAACCTTACCAAAATGAGGGAAACTTGATCGTTCCATAAAATTAAACTTGTTTTAATTGTAGCACAAAAATAGTGAGATAAAAAACATTTTTCAGGGTTGACAGCCCTTTTCGCCTATAGTATGCTCTTATTAGCAGTCTGAAGCTAAGACTGCTAAATACTAAAAATAATTTTATGTTTAATAAATTTACCGATAAGTCCCAAGAGGCAATTATCAGCGCCCAAATCATTGCTGCTCAAAACGGACAACAAGCCATTGCCCCTCTTCATATTCTCTTGTCCCTTCTCCAGCAAAACGAGGGTTTAATTCGCCCTGTTTTAGAAAATCTTAAAACTGATCCTGATATTATTGAAGACTATGTCGTCCGCGAACTAGGCTTGCTGCCGAAAGAAAAAGTTAAATATGACGGTGGCCCCATTCAAGCGGTTTCCGGAAATGAGGAAATGGCAATGATTTTGGAACGCGCCCAGAAAGAAGCCGATGGTTTTGGAGATGAATTTATCTCCACTGAGCACATCTTATTGGCTCTCGCCGGGGTGCATACCGCCGCTCAAGAAACCTTGAGCCATTTTGGCGTTACCCATGGCGCTATTAAAGAAGTATTAGTAGAACTGCGCGGTAATAAACGCATCACCGACCCTTTCCCGGAAACTAAATTCCGCGTTTTAGAAAAATATACTACTAACTTAACTGAACTCGCTCGCCAAGAAAAATTAGATCCAGTGATTGGGCGCGATCAAGAGATTCGGCGAATTATGCAAATTCTTTTGCGCCGTACTAAGAACAATCCAGTCTTAATCGGCGAGCCAGGAACTGGCAAAACTGCCATTGTTGAAGGCTTGGCCCAGAGAATTGTTTCTGGTGATGTACCCGAAAATCTAAAAAATAAAGAAGTGGTCTCTTTGGATTTAGGAGCACTGGTGGCCGGAGCAAAGTTCCGAGGCGAATTTGAAGATCGGCTAAAAGCAGTTATTAAAGAAGTAAAAGGCGCTAATGGCAAGATTATTCTCTTTATTGATGAGCTTCATACCTTAATCGGCGCCGGTGCCTCAGAAGGCTCGATGGATGCTTCTAATATGTTAAAGCCTGCTCTAGCCCGCGGCGAATTACGCGCGGTTGGGGCAACAACAACTAAGGAGTATCAAAAATACATTGAAAAGGATGCAGCTTTAGAGCGACGCTTCCAGCCAATCTTAGTTGAAGAACCAAGTTTAGAAGATACGGTTAATATGCTGCGCGGCTTAAAAGAAAAATACGAAGTCCATCACGGTGTCCGAATTACTGATGATGCGCTAATTGCGGCCGCTAAATTATCTAGTCGCTATATTAGTGATCGTTTCTTACC
>CAZERN010000010.1:12626-13759 GCA_964514675.1 uncultured Gammaproteobacteria bacterium
GTTGCTAAACTTATCGGCTCGCCGCCTGGATACATTGGCCACGATGAGGGCGGACAACTAAGTGATCGCGTCCGTCGCCGACCTTATTCGGTAGTCTTATTTGATGAGATTGAAAAAGCCCATCCAGACACCTTTAATATGCTTCTGCAAATTTTAGATGATGGTCGTCTGACAGATTCTAAAGGAAGAGTAATTAACTTTAAAAATACAATCATTATCATGACTTCTAATCTGGGTAATGATGTCATCAAACAATACACCATCGGCTTTAATGTTGACGAGGGTACCGACAACAAGGAGTGGCGCCAAGAAGAGATGAAAGAAAAAGTTGATAAAATTTTACGCGAGAATTTTCGCTTGGAATTTTTAAACCGAATTGATGAGGTTGTTCTCTTCCGCAATCTCTCTAAAGAATCATTAGAGAAAATCATTGACTTAGAGTTAATCAAAATAACAAAGCAGTTAACTACCAACAAAAGTATTGCTCTTAAAATTAATGTTGGCGCAAAAAAATTACTAGCAGAAAAAGGCTACGATCCCACTTACGGAGCGCGCCCCTTAAAAAGAGCGATTCAGACCATGCTTCTAGATAAATTAGCCCTGGAAATTGTCGATGGAAATGTTAAAGAAAACGATACAGTTAAAATTGCTCTCGATAAAAACAAAAAAGAAGAACTTACAATCACTGTTGCTTAAAATATTTTAAAGAACTCCCAAAAAAAAGAGGCTCTCTTAGAGTCTCTTTTTAAAAAAATGGGGTCTTAAATATTTTTATGTTATAATGAAACCACTTCTTTAAATGAATAAATAATCGCAATTATGTCAAATCATTTTTTCAGTTTTTTGTTGCTCGTCGCAATTATGATGCCGGTCTTACCAGTTAAAGCCAGCCTCTTAACAACAACAAATTTGGTAACTAGCAGCGCACCCGCAGAAAA
Organism: uncultured Gammaproteobacteria bacterium; assembly: GCA_964514675.1. Classification (GTDB taxonomy): domain Bacteria; phylum Patescibacteriota; class Patescibacteriia; order Patescibacteriales; family UBA12465; genus JAEZRQ01. The sequence continues at coordinate 13,565 of CAZERN010000010.1, forward strand.
CACTTTTAACCCAGCTCGAATCTTGGAAGATTCTGATATGCTAGATGTTAAAAGTCTAAGTCTTGCTGAAATCCAAGCTTTTTTGGAAAGTAAAAATAGTTTTTTAGCGACTTTTAGAACCACTAATGCTTATGGGACTCCAAACAAATCAACTGCTGAAATAATTTACGATGCGGCTAATAATAACTACGATTG
>CAZERN010000011.1:0-13373 GCA_964514675.1 uncultured Gammaproteobacteria bacterium
TTTTTGTTAAAAATCTAAAAACAAATTTAACTCTTTTATGATTTTTTGTCAATAGACACCTAAAAACGGGGGATGACCCCGTTTTATCAAGAAAAAATTATTTTTAAATCTTAAAGCCAGGCTGCCAAGTCAGCCTTCAGGCTGTCTTTAGAGCGCAAGCCAACAAATTCGGCCACTACCTCTCCCTTTTTAAAGAGTTTTAGGTTAGGAATACTTTGAATTTGATATTCCATTGCCAGGCTCTGATTTTCTGGTTCCTCGGTATTAACTTTAACGATTTTTAAACGACCCTCTAAATCATTAGCTAATTCATCCAAGGCTGGACTCATTAAACGGCAAGGCATGCACCAAGGTGCCCAAAAATCTACTAAAACCGGTTGTTCTGATTTTAGAACTTCCCCGGAAAATTGGTTTTTATTAATCTCTAAAACATTAGACATAAATTTTTATTTAACAATTTCTTTTAAAATTTTATTAAGCTTAGCTTGCTTGCCTGGTTGACGATTTAAACAGGGCAAGGCCTCATCGCTTAGAACTTTCACCAGCAAAGCATCGAGCGCTGCTCGAGCAGCCTTAAGCTGCGTAATTGCCTCAAAACAATCATTTTTAGGGTCAGTCAATAAATGCTTGATTCCATTTAATTGACCAACGATATTGTTAATTCTTTGTTCATTGGTTTTCATACTTTCTCAGTATACCACACCCCGTGGGGGTGTCAAGAGATTTATTTAGTGGGACGCCAAATAAGCCAATGATTATCCGAATCACTAAATAAATCATAGTCTTTCCGACTAGCGCCAAGGCTTTTTAAAAGGCTTCTAATTTCCGAACGGGAAAAAGCATGATAATAGCGCTGAGTCAAAATCTCTCCTTGCTGATTTTTCCAAGGAAAGAGCAAATCTCTAGCCCCTAAGCGCTGACCGTCTAAGTTAGGCCGATGCCAAAAATGATGCCAAAGCTGCCATCTCCTTTCTGCTCGTCCGCAAAAATTCCAAACACTAATTATCACTAAACCTCCAGGAAGAGTGGCTTGGGCCATTTTTTTTAAAGACTCTAAACGACTTTTAAAATCGGGCAAATGATGCCAGGCGGCCAGACTAATAACAACTGAAAACTTGCCCCACCGATCAGCTTCTAAAAAATCTCCCTTAAGAAAACGATGTTCTGGATAAGTTGATTTGGCAATCATTAATAATTTTGGACTAGGGTCTACTCCTAAATAATCTAACCCGACTGGCAAACTAGGGATTAGACGACCAGTGCCACAACCCAGATCCAATACACTTCCGCTCTCCGGTAAAAACTTCAAAAATGGTTTAATTTTTGGGCCAGCGCCCCGATTCCGGGTAGCAGAAAATTCAGAAGCAATCTTTTCATACCCTTCATAAACAATTTTTTGAAGCGCTTTTTGTAGCTCGGTCATAATTATTTTAAATATTCCCGTTTTCGATAATCAGCTCCACCTTTAGCTAAATGGCGAGATGCTTTTAAACAGTTATCACAATGACCACACTCTTTACTATCTAAGACACCAAAATATTTAAGAATATACTGCTCACGACAACCAAGTTGATAAACATATTGTTCCATTTCATCCAACTTTTCATAAGCGCGAGCTGATTTTTCCTTTAGAACTTTAAAATTTAAATCCAAATCTTCACCGCGCACTTTTTTTAAGATTTTAATTTCTGTGCCGCGAAAAGGGGGCCGGTATTCTAATAATTCTTGCTCCGCTAATTTTTTTATAGTTCGACTTAAAGATTCTTTTTTAAGACCGATAATAATTGCTGTTTCTTCTAAATTAAAATCCCAACCACTTTTTAATTCAGAAGAAAATTTTTCAAATAAGGCATTTATTACCTCAATTTGAGTTTTAGCGCGCCGGCTAATAGAGCTTAATAAGGTATCGTAATCAACCTTAGCTTTTAAGAAGCCATTACTAGTTTTTTCATTCGGCCGAGACAAGTAACCGTCTTTTTCTAAAATTTTTAAAGCAGTTCCAACTGCCATCTCCGGAACGCTCTCCGATAAATTCTGAATGATTTCAGAATAAGTAACCAAAACTGTGTCTTCGCCAATTTCTTCATTGCTGTTAGACCATAACCTCAGAAGATCATAGACTTCGCGAATAATATGCGGCTCTGGATTATCACCTTTAATAAAAAACTCCCGCAAATAACGATCCTGAGGAGCATAAAATAATAAACAAAAGCTGGGCAATCCGTCACGACCAGCTCGTCCGGCTTCCTGATAGTAGGCCTCGATTGTTCCTGGGAGGTCATAATGAATAACAAAGCGAATATTTTTTTTATTAACCCCTAAACCAAAAGCGTTAGTGGCAATCACCACCCGCGCCTGACCGCTCATAAAGCTATCTTGCACCCAGGATCGACTGTTTGTATCTAAACCGGCATGATAAACCACCGCCTCCACACCTTGCTCAATTAACAAATTAGCCAATTCATCAGCTTTAGCTCGAGTGCCGGTGTAAATAATTCCACAACCTAATTTTTCATCAGTTACCGCATCAACAATGTACTGAATTTTTTGACTATTAGTCGCCTGAACAACCGCAAACTGTAAATTTGGACGAGAAAAACCGGTAACAATTTGAGCTGGGTTTTTAAGTTGCAATTGGGCAACAATATCTTCACGAACCTCCGGGGTTGCGGTGGCCGTCAAAGCAACTACTGGCGGATGTCCCACTAATTTAACCACCTCTTTTAGACGTAAATAGCTGGGACGAAAATCATGCCCCCACTGACTAATACAATGAGCTTCATCGATAGCTAAAAGAGATACTTTAACTTTTTTTAAATCGGCGAGAAAAGCCTGATTATAAAAACGCTCCGGCGCTAAATAAACAATCTTATAATGACCACTTACCACTCGTTCCCAGCGAGCAGAAATCTCGACCGGAGAAATCGAAGAATTAATAAAAGTCGCCGGGATACCCACTTCCTCCAAAGAATCGACCTGATCTTTCATTAAAGCAATAAGTGGTGAAACAACTAAAGTTACTCCGTCTAAAATCAGGGCTGGTAATTGATAAATTAAAGATTTACCACCACCGGTCGGCAAAATAACAACCGCATCCCGGTTATCTAAAATAGCATCTAGAGCTTCTTCTTGTCCTGGCCGAAAAGAATCGTAGGTAAAATGAATTTTTAATAAATCTTTGAGTTGTTGTTTTTTTGCAGTCATGGCTTATAATTTTTGTTGTCGATAGTAGAGGGCTAAGACATTTTTAAATAAAAAGGCAACCGTTAGAGGGCCAATTCCACCAGGAACTGGCGAGTAAGCACTCAGATGTTTATCAGCTCCGCGCGGATTCAAGTCTCCTTCAACTTTTTCCCCTTTTCTGGTTGTGCCGACATCAATTACCACAGCGCCGGACTTCAGTTTTTTTGAATTAATAAAATGTGGCAATCCTAAAGCGCTAATTAAGACATCACAATCTTTAATTTTTTCTATTTCTTCTTTAGTGGCCAGAATAATTCGATTAAACCCCATTCTCTCTAAAGCTTTTTTTAAAGTTTCCCCAAATATTTCAGAATTATACAGAATTCCTAAAACCGCCTCAGCGCAATCAAGGTCTTGACGCTCCAACATTAAAGAGACGGCTGCCGCCACAGGAGACATTACTTCTTCGGGATGATTTTCTAAAAAACCATCAGCATCTTTATTCGGATCAAGAACTGCCATAATCTCGTCGGTTGGCAGGTGCTCCGGTAAAGGCAACTGAACCAAGATGCCATTAACAGATTCGTCTTGATTTAAAAATTCTAAGACTTCTTTAATCTCTGTTGCGCTAGTCTCAGCTGGCAAACGATAAGTGTGCGTTAGTATGCCGACTCGGCGTGCCTCTCGTTCTTTTATCTTTACATAAAGCTCAGAATCAGAACGCTCGCCCACCAAAACAATGCCCAAACTGGGTCGATCTTGATTTCTTTTAAGCACCAAAAAAACTTCTTCGGCAACCGCTGTTTTTATTTCCGCTGCCAAAGCGCGGCCATCAATAATTTTAGTTATCATAGAGCTAATTCCACCTTATTTTTAAAGACTGGGAATAGGAAACTTTTCACTTAAACTGTTAGTTTCCCTTTTTAATAAGTCGAGAGTTTTTTCATCGCCACCAGATTTTAGGGCACGATCTATTAAATCAGCAACTAATTTTACTTCATTTTCTTTAAACCCCCTAGTTGTAATTGCCGGCGTCCCCAGCCTTAGCCCTGAAGCTTTAAGGGGTGGATTGGGATCGTTCGGAATAGTGGACCGAGAAACAGAAATACCAATTTTTTCCAAAATTTTCTCAGCCTCACGACCACTTATTTTTTGAGCTCTTAAATCAATAATCAATAAATGATTGTCGGTGCCCCCTGAAACTAAACGGTAACCACGCGCCTGCAGCTCACTAGCGAGGCAAAGGGCATTGTCTAAAATTTGCTGGCTATACTTTAGCCACTCTGGCTTTGAAGCTTCTAAAAAAGCCGTTGCCTTAGCCGCAATAACATTCTCATGAGGGCCACCTTGGGTACCCGGAAAAACTGCTTGATCGATTTTTGCAGCGTATTCCTGGCGACACATAATTATCGCTCCGCGCGGACCTCGTAAGGTTTTATGAGTAGTAGTAGAAACTACATCAAAATAAGGAACGGGCGAATCTAGTAAACCCGCGGCAATTAATCCAGCAATATGAGAAATATCAGCAAAACAATAAGCACCCACCTCTTTAGCGATCGCCGCAATTTTTTTCCAATCTAAAGAGCGAGAATAGGCACTAAAGCCAGCCACAATCATTTTTGGTTTCGTCTCTTTGGCGAGTTCGTAAAGAGTATTTAAATCAATTTCTTCCGTTTCTGAATCCACTTCATAAGGTATAAAGTTATAAAGTTTTCCGGAAAAATTAAGGGCGTGGCCGTGGGTTAGATGGCCACCATGATCTAGCTTTAGAGCCAAAACCTTATCTCCGGGCTCTAAAAAGGCTTGATAAACAGCCGCATTTGCCGGAGAACCAGAGAGTGGTTGAACATTAACATGCTCGGCACCAAATAATTTTTTAGCACGAAGGATTGCCAGATTTTCAACCTGATCAATTATTTCGTTGCCACCGTAATAACGCTTACCAGGATAACCTTCGCTATATTTATTAGTAAGCGGTGTTGCCAGTGCTTCTAAAACTGCCTCTGAAACATAATTTTCTGAAGCAATTAATTCAATCCCCGTTTTTTGACGCTCAGCCTCTTGTTTAATAAGCGACCAAAGCTCAGGATCAGTCTTGGCTAAGTTTTGATAAAACATGTTTTTGGCGTTTTAAATTTTAAAAAAATCCACCTCAGCTATTGTTATAATAAACGAGGGGTCAGCTCTTGTCAAAAAGATTAAAATTCTAAAAAACTCTTATTTTTTGGGAGTTTTTAATTTCTTAACCATATGGGCGCCAGACAAACGATAACCCTGTTTTCGGTAGTAAGCCCTTACTCCAACGCCAGCCGAAACCGCCAACAAATCAGCGGCGGCGGCGATAGCAATTTCTTCCGCTGTTTTTAACAATTCCTTCCCTAATCCTTGATGCTGCACCCTGGCTCGCCCACCAACCGGAACCAGTTCTCCATAAACATGAAGCTCACGAATTAAGGCTGGAGCAATTTTACTGTTAGCGCTCAGTCGCAAACGACAAAAACCATACAGGGTCTGGCCATCTAAACTCTCAGCTTGAATAAAATATTCACGACCAGCTGAGGCCTCATAACTCTTTTGACTAATCTGATAATTTTCTGGACTCTTTAACTCCTTAGCTTCACGGCAGCGGATACAACGACACTTTACCCCTGCCTGCTGCATTACTTGGCGCAAATTGGTAATTTTATTACCAGCAATAATAGACTCACTCGGAATATCCCTAATTAAACGAATAATCCGAACATAATCAGGCACAACCGCCTTACAATCAATAATCAATTGACGCAGCTCTTGATCACTATAGGGTTGGTATTTTCCTTTTAACCACCAATCATAGAGACGACTGCCACGGGTAACTACCGTTGGGTAAAATTTAATTTGATCAGGTTGAAAATTAGCATCCGTAAATAACAATTTAAACAAAGCTAAATCTTTTTTTGGATTCGAGCCTGGCAAGCCAGGCATAATGTGATAAGTAATTTTTAAACCATAGTCACGCAAACCCGCAGAGGCTTTAATAATTTCAGCGACACCATGGCCCCGGCAATTAAGTCGTAAAATTTCATCATCCGGAGCCTGAACACCAATCTCTACCCGAGTACAACCAAGTTCAGCCATTTGAACAAGCTCCGCCTCATCAATATAATCCGGCCGTGTTTCTAGAGTGAGGCCAATAAGTTGATAAGCTGCTTTCTCGTTTTTACGCTGCTCATCTTTTAGGGACTTTCTTAAAAATTCTAGCGATGTTTTTTGAGAATAGGGGCTAGGGGTATTCTTTAACAACTTAAACCAATCACCGCGACTGGCAGCCTGCCATTCCTTTTGTTTTTTAAGTTGAGCAAAATCATTAGCAGCCCGAAAACAATTTAAAACAAACCAATATTGATAACGGTCTGGCAAATAACTCCAGGTACCACCAATAACAATCAACTCTATCTTAGTTGGATGGTGTCCATTTTCTTCTAAAGACTGAAGACGCAAAAGTGTTTGCCAATAAGGATTAAAACGGCAGCGCAAAGCCCGCATTACCGCCGGCTCGTTGGGTAAATAGCTGGTAGGCACACCTGGTTCATTGGGACAATAAGCACAAGAGCCCGGGCAAGGATAAGGCTTGGTTAAAACCGCAACTGGCGCAACCCCAGATAAAGTCCGAATTGAGCGCTTACGTAAAAGCCGTTCAAAATTTTCTTGATTCAAACGGCGCGGTAAAGATTTTTTTTCTTTTAAATCTTGATAAACTTTAAAAACTTGAGAATTGCTAATTGATTCTAATTTATACCGCTTACAAAAATCACGCTTTGCGGCAGACAAATCGTCTCGACTTTTTAAATGAGGACCATATTTCAAAATTAGCTCTATAATTGCTGCTTCCATGTTTTTGGGCTATACTTAAAGTGTTTAATTCTTTAATTATAATTTATATTTTATGAAAAAACTATTTTGGAGTCTGTTTTTAGTTTTACCTTTACTTCTAGCTGCTCCCGCCGCCCAAGCTTTTTCCGTTGAAACTAAGGATAATTACCGTTTACCGAGCGGAGAAGTTCATGATGGCAATCTTTATATTGGGGCTGGGATAATAACCATTGATGGCCAAGTGAATGGCGACGTAATTGCCGCCGCTCAAAACTTAAACGTTGACGGAAAAATTGAAGGTGATTTAATTGCTTTTTCCCAAAACCTGACGATTAACGGCGAAGTTAGTGGCAGTGTTCGCATTTTTGCTCAAAGCATAAACATTAATGGTTCAGTTGGTCGCAATGTCAACGCCTTTGCCTCAACAATCAGCCTTGGTTCTCAATCTGAAGTTGGTTCTGATCTCTTAGTTTTTGGCGCTTCGGGAAGTTTTGATGGTTTAGTTAACGATAGTTTATATGGCGGCTTAGCGCAAGCAGCTATTAACGGTAAAATTGGTCACGATGTTTCCTTAAATCTAGAAAGTGATTACAACAGCAGCAATTTATTTATTGGCTCCGATGCGGTTATTGGTGGTGACTTAAAATACACCGCTAAAAATGAAGCAGAAATTCAAAATCCTGAGGCTATTTCCGGCGAAATTAACTATCAACCACAAACAAGAAAAGCTGAGAATTGGGGCAACAAAATAATGAATCGTTTCTTTCAATTAGCGGCCCTAATTCTAATCGGCATTATTCTACTAACCCTAAAAAAGAAGAGCTTTACCGAGACCGCTAAAACAATGAAAGAAAAGCCTTGGCAAACCCCGCTAACCGGTTTAGTCTTCCTCTTGGTAACACCAATTATCGCCCTCCTTTTATCAATTACCGTTATCGGAATCCCTCTGGCCTTAATAATTATCGCTCTTTATTTAGTTTTGTTAGCAATTTCTGTTATTTATTCCTCTTATTATATCGGCCTTCTTTTAGGAAATGGTTTAAACAAAAAAGCCATCAATCCTTTTCTCGCTTTAATTTTAGGTTTACTTGTCTTTGTTATTTTAACGTCTATTCCTTGGTTGGGCGGGCTATCAACCTTTATCTTTATCCTGTTCGGTCTTGGCGCCTCGGTCTTAGGAATTAAAAACAACATTGACCTTTAAAAGTATTTTTATGTTAGAGGCTAACATTTTTCGAGCCTATGATATTCGCGGCCTCTATGGGCAGGATTTTGATGACAAAGCAGCTTATCAAATTGCCAGTGCTTATGTAGCTCTACGCCGATTAGATGGCGACTGCCTGCCAGAGAAACCCTTAAAGATTGCTGTCGGTAGCGACATGCGTCTTTCTTCTCCTAAGCTTAAAGCTGAGGTTTTAAAGGCTTTAACTACTAACGGCGTAATTGTTTCTGATTTAGGCTTAGTGTCAACGCCTGCTTTTTATTTTGCAGTTTCCAGTCAAGATTTAGACGGCGGAATAATGATTTCCGCCTCACATAACCCTGGGAATTGGAACGGTTTTAAGTTGGTGCGTCGCCAAGCGACGCCAGTTTCTGAAAATAGTGGCCTCCTTTGGATGCGTGATTGGATTTTAAGGGGCGAGCAACTAGATTCTCAGCCGAAACTAGAAACACAAGAAATAAAAAATATTCCCGAAAAACAATGGGAGCATGACCAAAAATATGCCGCCCTCAAAAAGATTAAACCCCAAAGAATTGTGGCTGACACAGCCAGTGGCATGGGGGCGCAATATTTAAATATTTTAGCTGAAAAGCTGCCTGGAGAGTTTATTAAAATAAATTTTGAACTTGACGGAACTTTCCCTGCTCACGAAGCTGACCCCTTAAAATCCGAGAATCTTAAACAACTTCAAGCGGCGGTTTTAGAAAATAAGGCCGATTTAGGGATTGCGACTGATGGTGATGGTGACCGAATTTTCTTCGTTGACGAAAAAGGACAATTAATTGAACCAGCTATTATCCGCGGTCTCTTAGCGCGCACCTTCCTAAAAGACCATCCCGGAGCAAAAATTGGTTATGATGTACGACCAGGAAAAATTACTGAAGATTTAATCTTAGCTAGTGGCGGAAAACCAGTACTAACACGCGTCGGACACTCCTTAATTAAAGAGCAAATGCTTAATGAGGACATTTACTTCGCTGGCGAATCCTCGGGACACTTTTTTCTCAAATTACCCTTAGGCTGTTTCGAGATGCCCAATATTATGATTTTACGGCTACTGGAAGAATTTTCACAAGCAGAAAAACCTCTTAGTGAATATTTAAGCCCTTTCAGAAAATACTACGCTTCTGGCGAAATAAACCGTGAAGTTCTTGATAAGAAAGCAATCTTTAATTTATTGGCGGAAAAATATGCCCCCGGAGAGTTGAGTTTTTTAGACGGCATCACTGTTAATTACCCGAACTATTGGTTTAATGTCCGCGCTTCAAACACTGAAAACAAAATTCGTCTAAACCTAGAGGCGGTTACCCCAGAGTTAATGGCAGAAAAACGAGATGAAATTTTGAAACTCTTAAAATAATTTATACCTAAAAAAGCCCCTGATTCATCAGGGGCTTTTTTTTAATCATCTTTTTTAAGGGTTGGCTTCTTGTAATAGTAAGAATTGAAGATAATAAAAAGCATTTCCAATTGATTGACTGCCGAGGTAATCATAAATTGCTGATTTTTGTCCTTTACTTCAGTACTTAAAATACAGAAAGCTTTAAGATTAAAATTATTCTGCTGTGAGGCAACGATAGAGCAGCCCTCAACAGAGCAATTACCACTAAGCAATTCCTGGTTCTCAAGTTTAATTTTTTCGACCCTCTTATTGCCTCGACTAATAAAATACTCGTGTAGAGTTTTTCCTTGATCTAACTCCATAATCCGCAACAAAACCCAATCGGTGGGAATAATAGCTAAGATTCTTTCGGCGGTGTGAGCAAAAATAGCCTGAATATCTTTTTGACTTTCTGGGTATTTATTAAAATTAGAAAAAACTTTTTTCATCTCCTCTAGCTGCAGATTAATTGAACCAATATATTTAAAGGTTTCACGCAGGCGTTCCTCTAAATCCTCTTGAGTTTTTTTATATTTTTCCACCTCCTTAAAATAAACCCCTAACAAAAAAGCAAGAAAAATAAAAAGAATGATAATAATTAAAGAGGCTGAAAATTGCTCCGTTAGGCGAAACAGTCTTATCTGCAATAAAGGTGTCCCCACTACAGACAAAATATTTATAACAATTAAAGTTAGAACAAAATTCTGCAGACGCTTATATTTCTTAGTCATAATTTTAATTTTTAACAGCTCTTTTTTTATCAGCTGAAGGATTTAAATAATAGGCTGCCAGAAAAGTTGCTAAAGGGGCGGCTAAACAAATTCCAATTACCCCCACTAAAGTCCGAACGATTTCTGTAGCGATATTTTCGTTATTAATTATTTGGGCTGTCGTCAAAAATGGTTCTTGGTGAATATTAAAAAGAAGGACTAAGGGTAGTGAGGCGCTCACATAAGCCAAAAATAAGGTGTTGATAATTGCCCCCAAATGAGTACGGGAGATTATCATCCCCATTTTGAATATCTGTTGCGGTTTTAATTCTGGGCTTGCTTCTTTCAGTTGGTAAACAGCCTCAATCTGACCAACAACAATATCATCTAAAACTCCTAAAGCGCCAATAATTATTGAAGCGAGTAGGAGACGATGAAAGCTAATTGGGATATCAAGGGTGTCAATTAAAAAAATAACCTCTTCATTACCAGCCCCCGACAAGCGACCAGAAGAACCAAAAATCCAAGCTAAAAGCGCAGTAATCAACAAAGAAGCGATAATACTTAAAATGGCCAGATGTGCTTTTTTGTTCCACCCCTCAGTAAGGTAAATTAAAGCTAGAAGAATCAGAGCGGCAATGCCAATTCCAGTCCATAAAGGGTCCCAACCTTTAAAAAGCAGGGGGACTAAAACTTTAATTATTAAAAAGAAGGTCAATGTTAACGACAAAAGAGAAAAGAAGCCCTTTTTTCCTCCAATCAGTAAAACAATAATAACAAAAAGTATTCCCAAATAAAGAAGAGTGGAGGTACGAACAAAATCAATAATATAAAAATTATATTCACCGGCTTCATTTTGGTCATAACTCACAATCACCTTGTCGCCGACTTTGTATTTTTGAGCAGCAACAACATCTAACTCTGAAATACCGTAATAGTTTTTAACTTGCCCCTTAAAAGAACCAGTTAAAATTCCCAACTCTAAATTTTGTTGGGTAATAACTTGCCCGTTTTCACGCTCAAAATCTTGTTCTTCAACAATTTTTAAAACCTCCGCCTCGGCTGTTAAAGCTTTAGCTGGCTCTAAGCTTGAGTTAGTAATATCTTCCTGCGCCTGGACTGGAAAAGCAAAAAAAGACAAAAACAGAGCAGCACTAACAAATAAATAAAGGATTTTCCTCATCTGATAATTATAGCAAATAAAACAAAATGTAAAAAAGAATAACCCCAACTTAGGGGTTTTTGCGCTCACTAAACAGAAAAAACGAGCTTTTAGGCTCGTCTTTTTCTCTATAGGGTCAGGCGCTGTCCAAGCTCATAACAGTGCTGGAGGACAAGCCATACATGATTGCTTTACGGGAAAAAATGAACAATACCAAGAAAGTAGCGAAGTTTTACAACTACAACTTCCTGCCAGCTAAGAAGTAAAACACTATTAAGACCAACTGGCAGTTATCTTATATCTGTCCGATCCAGTATTTTGAATCCGTCCATCACTGCTTCACAAAGAAAATCCTCCAATTGACTCTGATCTTTTTTGGTCTGAGCCTTATAAAGATAGGTATAGTAAAGCTGTTTTTGTTCCTGTCGAATAATGGCGGGAGCAAAGTTTGCACCAAGTAGTATCGCGTTCATAAGTAACCGACCAACACGGCCATTGCCATCTCCGAATGGGTGGATTTGTTCAAATTTACTATGAACACCGGCACATAAAGCCACAATATCCTTAGTTTTTTCATTTATATGAGCCATTACTTCTGGTATCAACTTCGGAACACTCATATAATTTGCAGTCGGCAAATTAACGCCCGTGATTCTGACTCCGTGATTGCGATAAACACCAGCGTCCGGACGAACACCGTTCATAAGAATGCTATGGAGTTTAAGTACTAAAATCTCGTCAACCTTTTCTTTTTTGGCGACATGATCAAATAAATAATTTAAGGCCGTTTGGTGATTTTTCGCTTCCAATTGCTCAGTTAAACTTTTGCTTGACAAAGCGACGTTATCAAAAAGAATCGCGGCTGTGTCGGGTTCGGTAAGTGTACTGCCTTCAATACTGTTACTGTGATAGGTTAGCTTTAAAATAAACTGATCCCGAATATCCGGATTATCTAAAATTTCATTTATGACACTTTTATGTTCCTTAGACTTTTGTTGGATAGCTTGTTTTTTAGCTGTTAGTTGGTCAGAAGGGATTGTCTTTTGCCCTGTTACTTCTAAAAAGAGCTCGTCAATCGAAGCCTGCATTTTTGCTCGGGGATTGGATTTCCCTGTCCACCAACTATTGAAAGCGACAAAAGATACACCGAACCTTTCGGCCAGTTTGGTTTGGGTTAACCCCAACATTTTTTGGATTATCTCCAGTTTTTGATGTGTATTCATAAAAGTCTAATTTAATTTGCAATGAATATTTACTATATTATCAAACTTTATAAAGTTAGTCAAAATAACCAAACTTTATAAAGTTATAGATATAATCAAGAACAAATCGAACAACCAAAAACTGGGCAAAATTACCCAGAGTTAGAATTACACTTTTTCTTACACGCACTAAGCCTATTCTTATAGCTGGGGTGGCTAAGTGCAAAACTTGGCAAACTTTTTTGCTGGAATATCTTTTTGATTTATAGCTTGTTATATTTAACAGCCACACCGAGCGCTTTTTCTACTGGGTATTTTTTCTTTATTTTATCTAGTTTATTAAAAAATATTTTTTCAATATCAAAATCAAGCGCGTTCGCCATTTGAAAACAATTAAGAAGCACATCCGCTAATTCATCAGCAATCTCTTGCTTATATCCCTTATTAACATTAACTTCGTTAAGAATCTGTTCTCTATTCTTCCACAAGAAAAGTTCTAACAACTCCCCAGATTCTACAGATATTGACTCCGCTAAACTCTTAGGATCATGAAATTTTTCCCAATTCCTTTCTTTTTGAAATTTCAAAACCTCTTTTTTTATTTTTTCTAAATCCATATATTTTTAATTGTTATAATTATATCAAAAAAGAGTATTTATTA
>CAZERN010000012.1:0-12783 GCA_964514675.1 uncultured Gammaproteobacteria bacterium
TAAAAAATTTGGATGAAGACGGTATTATTCGTATCGGAGCGGAAGTTTCTTCGGGGGATATTTTAGTGGGAAAAATCACTCCAAAAGGAGAAACCACTTTATCGGCTGAAGAAAAATTATTGCGTGCCATTTTTGGAGAAAAAGCCAAAGATGTTCGTGACTCCTCTCTTTACTTAGAACATGGCGAGCACGGCAAAGTTGTTGATGTGAAAGTCTTTTCCCGTGAGGATGGCGATAAATTATCAGCTGGAGTTTTAAAATCCATTCAAGTTTCAGTCGCAAATTTAAGAAAGATTCAAGTGGGCGACAAAATGTCCGGACGACATGGTAATAAGGGTGTTATTTCTAAGATTGTTCCCGATGAAGACATGCCTTACTTAGAAGATGGTACTCATGTTGATGTCCTCCTTTCGCCTTTGGGAATTATTTCTCGTATGAACCTGGGGCAGCTACTAGAAACTCACCTAGGTTTAGCCGCTCATAAATTAGGTTACCGCGCCGCTACGCCCGCCTTAGATGGTATTACTGAATCTCAGATTAAAGAAGAGCTTAAAAGAGCCGGCTTGCCTGAAGATGGAAAAGTTACTCTTTATGATGGCAAAACTGGTCTTCCCTATGATAACAAAATTACCGTTGGCTATAAGTATATGCTTAAACTCAACCACATGGTTGAAGATAAGATTCATCAACGGTCCATTGGCCCTTACTCTCTAATTACTCAGCAACCTTTGGGCGGTAAAGCGCAATTCGGTGGCCAGCGTTTTGGAGAAATGGAAGTTTGGGCTTTAGAAGGTTATGGAGCAGCGCACACTCTTCAAGAGATGTTAACAATCAAATCTGATGATGTTCCTGGTCGTTCTAAAGCTTACGAAAGTATTATTAAGGGTGAGATAATTGAAAAATTAAACGTTCCTGAGTCTTTTAATGTTTTAATTCGCGAACTTAAAGGTTTAGGTTTAGATGTGGAACTTTTAAGTGAAGAGGGTTCGGCGGATGAAGTTATTTCTTCTGAGGATGAATTTTTACTCGCGGCTGAGCCAGAGAGCGAAGCTGGGGAGACTGAAAAGGAAAAAGAAGTTCCAGAGTCGACTGGCACTGTTGTTGATGAGGAAGTAGAAGCTGAAAAAGAGGCTTAAAAAATAAAAATTTTTATAACATATGTTAAATCCGATTAAAACCAGCGACTTCGATGCCATTCGGCTTAAACTAGCTTCTCCGGAAGAAATTTTAAGCTGGTCTCATGGTGAAGTCACTAAACCGGAAACAATTAATTACCGTACTCAAAAACCAGAAAAAGACGGCCTATTTTGCGAAAAGATTTTTGGGCCAACTAAAGATTGGGAATGTGCTTGTGGAAAATATAAGAAAATTCGTTATAAAGGAATTGTTTGCGATAAATGTGGCGTTGAAGTGACTCGCAGTGTTGTTCGCCGTGAACGCATGGGGCATATTGAACTAGAAATCCCTTGTACGCATATTTGGTTTTTGCGCGGAATTTCTTCCAAGATTGGTCTTCTCTTAAATTTAGGAATTCAATCTCTAGAGAAAGTAATTTATTTTGCGAACTTTATCGTTACCGCTGTCGATGAAGATTTAAAAGAGGCAACAATTGAACAGATTAAACAGGAATATAAGTCTAAGCGTAAGAATATTGACAGTGATTACAAAGAGGCTCTTAAGAGATTAAAAGAGACTCCAAAAGAGGGGCAAGACGAGAAGAGTTTAACGGCCGAGCATAATGAGCGTGTGGCTGATTTAGATGAAGATTTTGCCACCACCGTAAAAGAGCTTAAAGATTTAAAACCACTCTTAGTTATTTCTGAACAGCAATACCAAAATTTAAGTTTAAAATTTGGTCATATTTTTGAAGCCGGTATTGGCGCTGAGGCAATTAGGGAACTCTTATCTAAAATTGATTTAGAAAAAAGTATTGCTAAGTTGGAAGTTAAATTTGAAACTGCCCTAGAGTCTAAAAAGGAAAAAATGATTAAACGGCTTAAACTTTTAAAGAGTTTGGCTAATAATGACATTCGTCCCGAGTGGATGATTATGACCACCTTGCCGGTAGTACCGCCGGATTTACGACCAATGGTTGCTTTAGATGGAGGTCGTTTTGCTGCTTCGGATTTGAATGATTTGTATCGTCGAGTCATTAATCGCAATAATCGTTTAAAACAATTAACCGATCTTAATGCCCCAGAAGTTATTTGTCGCAATGAAAAGCGCATGCTTCAGGAAGCGGTTGATGCCTTAATTGATAACTCAGCCAGACACAGTAAAACGGTAACTGCTTCTACTGGTCAAAAGCGTCAATTAAAATCTTTAGCTGATGCCCTGAAAGGCAAGCAGGGGCGCTTCCGCCAAAACTTATTAGGTAAACGGGTTGATTATTCCGGCCGGTCTGTAATTGTTGTTAATCCTAAATTAAATCTTGATGAGTGTGGTTTGCCTAAAATCATGGCTCTGGAATTATTTAAGCCTTATATAATTGCTGAATTGATTAAGCGCGAAATCGTTCATAATGTTCGCAGTGCTTCTCGTTATATTGAAGCTGGTCACGATGAGGTTTGGGATATCTTAGAAGAAACTGTTGCTGGCGCTTTTGTCTTATTAAATCGCGCTCCCACCTTACATCGCCTTGGTATTCAAGCTTTTAAGCCAGTACTGATTGAGGGCAAGGCAATTCAGATTCATCCTCTTGTTTGTACTGCTTTTAACGCTGACTTTGATGGTGACCAAATGGCTGTCCATGTACCGTTAACCAAAGAGGCTCGTCGTGAAGCCGAGGAAATCATGTTGTCTTCACACAATCTTTTAAAGCCGGCGACTGGAGAGCCAATTGTTACTCCGTCACAGGATATTGTTTGGGGTGCTTATTATATTACTTTTGAAGATAAAATTTCAGCTCAGCGTCCGGATAATGAGCTCCGTCATTTCTATGGTAGCGATGAGGCACATCTAGCCTATGATAATAATTATATTGGGCTGCATGAATCAATTTTAGTTAATTGGGAAGGGAAGCGTTTGCGGACTACGGTTGGACGCTTAATATTTAATTTAATTTTGCCGGAGAAATTGCGTTTTGTTAACGAGATGATTAATAAAGGAAAAATTAAGGACTTAATTAAAGATTGCTTGCGTCTATATGGCGAGGCCGAAACTGTTAAGTTTATTGATGATTTAAAAAATCACAGTTTTGCCTTTATTACGAAGTCCGGTCTTTCTTGGGGTTTTGGTGACTTGCCAGATATTAAAGAAAAAGATGTTTTAATTGAAGCGGCTATCAAAAAAGTTGATTTAATCCAAGAGCAGTATGAAGAAGGCTTGCTTACTGACAGTGAGCGTTATAGCAAGGTTATTGAAGAGTGGACTAACACTAAAGATGAAATTGCTGATATTTGTAAGAAAAGTTTAACTAATTCGTTACCGGTATTTTCTATGATTGACTCAGGGGCGCGTGGTTCTTGGGCTCAACCGGTTCAGATTTTAGGAATGAAAGGTTTAGTAACTTCTCCTTCGGGTGCCATTATTGAGTTGCCGGTCAAAGGTAATTTTAAAGAAGGTTTTGGCGTTTTGGAGTATTTCTTCTCCACTCATGCTACCCGTAAAGGTTTGTCTGACACCGCTCTTAGAACGGCTAATGCTGGTTATTTAACCCGTCGTTTAGTTGATGTTGCTCAAGATGTAATTATTGCCGAAGATGACTGTGGCGATAGCGATGGCTTTTTAATTACCCGTGCGGAAGCAGAAAAAAATGGTGAAGACTTCTTTAAGAAAATTGCTGGTCGCTATTTGGCAGTTGATCTTTTAGATGTTAAGGGTAAAAAAGTTATTGCGGCTGGAGAGCTCTTAGGGGAAAAAGAAATGTTATTAGTGAAAGAGAAAGCGGTTGTTGAGGCAAAGATTAGAAGTGCTCTTAGTTGCCATCTTCACAAAGGTGTTTGTGCTAAATGTTATGGCAATGACTTGGCTTATAATAAGCCGGTTAAATTAGGAGCGACAGTTGGAATTGTGGCGGCTCAATCTATTGGTGAGCCAGGAACCCAGTTAACAATGAGAACTTTCCATACTGGTGGTGTTGCTGGTTCAGATGATATCACTCAAGGTTTACCGCGCGTTGAGGAAATTTTTGAAAGTCGCACGCCTAAGAAAAAGGCTTTAATCTCCGATGTTACCGGCAAGGTAAAGATTGAGTTTGACCAAAAGATAATTCGCGATAAAGACGGTAAAGAAATTCTCGTCGATAATCCACAATCGAAACTTTTAGCAATTACCTATCAAGGAACTGATAATGATAAATATTATTTTTCTGAAAAAATCAATGAAGTTAAATTAGCATCCGGAGCGACTACTAAAACTGATAAGAAGAAATTAGAAGTTAAAGTCTTGGTCACTGAAGGACAAAGTGTAAAAACTGGTACAGAACTATTTAGAGTTGGTGCTGAATCTGTTAAGGCAAAAACCGCTGGTGTTGCTTCAGTTACAGAAAAATATGTAGCCTTAACTAAAGAGGTGAAAAAGGTTAAAGAGCATCACATCTTAAAAGGAACAATGTTATTGGTTAAAGATGGTGATGAGATAGAGGTTGGCCAGCAGTTAACTGAAGGTAGTTTGGATTTACGCGAACTCTTTAAGCTCAAGGGGTGCCTAGAAACGCAAAAATATATTATTAAAGAAATCCAATATGTTTATTCTTCCCAGGGTCAATTTTTAAACGATAAACATGTGGAAATTATTGCTCGTCAAATGTTCTCGCGCTATCTGGTCAAAGAATCTGGAAAAACTAATTTGTTGCCAGGAGAAACAATTGAGGAAGAGGTTCTTTATCGAGCTAATAAAGAGACTAAAAAGGGAGCTGTTGCCGATCAGTTGTTAATGGGAATCACTAAAGCTTCTTTGACGACTGACAGTTTCTTATCAGCTGCTTCTTTCCAGGAAACGCCTCGGGTTTTAATAGAAGCTGCTGTCTCTGGTAAGATTGATTACTTAGATGGTCTTAAAGAAAATGTTATTATCGGCCGCTTGATTCCATCAGGTACTGGCTATAAAGGGCATCGCGTTCGCCCAAAGTTGGCAGCTAAATAAAAATTAGACAAAAAGCGGTCCCGTCGGGGCCGCTTTTCTTATTATAAATAAGAATTTTGGTCATTTTTTCAGTTGTCTTTTATGCTTAAATAGCTTAAAATAACAACATGTTATTATCTCGGCGCCAATATTTTTTAGTGTTTTTTTGGCTTGTTTTAGCCATCTTTATTTTATATGCAAAAGTTATTCCTGGCGGTCGAGTAAGTTATGAGCTTGAATATCAAAATTTAAGTCGACCTTTCGGAGGGCGCGGTTTTATTGGGCAGCTAACGCCAGCG
The DNA here is from genome assembly GCA_964514675.1 of uncultured Gammaproteobacteria bacterium. GTDB lineage: Bacteria > Patescibacteriota > Patescibacteriia > Patescibacteriales > UBA12465 > JAEZRQ01. The sequence continues at coordinate 5,364 of CAZERN010000012.1, forward strand.
GAGCGGGTGATTCAAGAAAGTTCCGCTCCAGCCGTTATGTTTGGTGATCCTGTTTATTTCTCCGTTTTTACACCTCGAACTTTCTCTGAGGCTAAAATTATCGTTACCTATAAGAATGAGCTAACTGCTAATACGCCGGTAATTGAAACAGGGGTTTTAGTTGATAATCTGGTTTGGCGCTATCAGACTAAGCCTTTAGAAAATAAGACTTTAGATAACTTAAGCGCTTGGAAAATCCTTCAAGACGAGAGAATGTCTCTGTATCAAAAAAATCCGGTTTTCTCTTCAGTGAGCGACTTTATTGCAGCTGTTACCAATAGTCCGGAAAAAATTTGCCCGGATGGCAATCTCAATTCTTGCTTGGTTTTATATAATCCGCCGACACTTGATATTTTACAAAAAAGAATTCCGGGCCCGTTGCAAAATTTTACTCCCTGGACCATTCCTTTAAAAGGCGCGCACCAATTTTATTTTAGTACTACCGCTAATCAAGAATTATTTTTCTCTTTTGAATTGGTTGATTTAAATTTAGATAAGCGAGAGGACCCGGTTTACTTGACTGTTTATAAAGGCAGCCAAATAATTTGCCAAGATAAAATTGAAGATAATTTGGGCGGCGAAGGTGAGGGGAAGATTTATTCAAAAACAGCTACTCTTTCTTGCCAACCTCTAACAACAAGTGAAACCTTAAAGCTGGAAATTAAGGGGAGCTCCGATTTGGTTATTAAAGAAATTAGTGATGCTCCAGGAGCCTTGAATTTTGTTGGTCGGGTTTACCCAGTGGAGTCAGCGGTTCACCCTTTAACCTTTTGGACTGATCGTAATTTAATTAGCTTAACAACCGCCAATCCAGCTAGTCGTCAGCAAATTTCTTTTGGTAATCAAGAATTTTTGTTAGCGGAGCCTTATCAGCGCTATGAATTTACTAATCAATCTCCAGGCCTTAAGCAAATTACTCTAGAAAAAGACGATGTCATTTTAGAAACCGGCGGCGTCTTTTCTCCTAGCTCTGAAACCTTTTTTAATCCCGATTTTGATATCCTGAGTCGTTATTTTACTATTAATGACGAAACACAATATATTATCGCTGATTACCACAGTCCTCTTCTTAAAGAAAATGGTTTAAAAGAGGCGAGTGCGACTTTTAATACTCAGGCGGCCTATCGGGAAAACGGTAAATATAGTTTTATGATTTCCGTTCCCGGTTTAGCCCCTGAAGATCCAGGGCAGTTGGTAATTGAAAAAATTAGAGTTGAATTTTCTGGCCGGACACTCTGGGATAAATTAGCTGACTATTTTTAATTATGAATTGCTTAAATTATAAAAATCATTCATTGTTAAGTAATCTCTTTATTTTTTTAAGTGGCGCTATAATTATAATGGTGTTTTTTGAATTGCTTTGGCCGGGGAGTGTTTTAGTTTATTTTAATTTAAATTACGCAGTCTTTATTTGGCTGTTGGTTGGTCTAATTCTTTTGTTTTAATATGAAATTGTGGCGCCGAATTTTTCTTCCCAAGGTTTTTCAGCAGCGGATTAATAGTATTACTGTGGCGGCTATTTTAGTAGCCACCTCTTCTTTGCTTTCCCGAGTTTTAGGCTTATTTCGTGACCGAATCTTAGCTAGTCATATTGGTCCTGGCCCAGAGTTGGATATTTATTTTGCTGCTTTTCGTATTCCCGACCTCCTTTTTAATTTAATTGTCTTAGGGGCCTTATCGGCTGGTTTTATTCCGATTTTTTCTCGCTTAATTAAGAATTCTTCTCCGAAAAACCATGAGGATAATGCCGAGTCTTGGGTTTTGGTTAATAATGTTTTAAATACTTTAAGTCTTATTCTGGTTGTCTTGGGGATAATTGGCGTTATTTTTGCTCCCTGGTTAATGAAAATAGTTGCTCCCGGTTTTAGCCCAGAGAATCAATTGCGGGCAGCTCAGTTGGCGCGAATTATGTTTTTATCACCCCTCTTTCTAGGGGTTTCAGGAATCGTTGGCGCAACCTTACAGTCTTTTAAGAGGTTTTTTGCCTATTCACTTTCGCCAATTTTTTATAATTTAGGAATCATTGCTGGTGCTTTGTGGTTGATGGATATCTGGGGTCTTCCTGGTCTAGCCTGGGGCGTTATTTTAGGGGCTTTTCTTCATTTACTAGTGCAAGTTCCCGCTCTGGTTAATTTAGGTTTCCGTTATCAGTTTCTTTTAAATTGGCGAGACAAAAATTTAAGACAAATTGCTCGTCTAATGGTGCCCCGAACTCTCAGTTTGGCTATTGGTCAAATTGATCTGTTGGTTATTACCTCAATTGCTTCTGGCTTAACGGCTGGCTCTTTAACTATTTTTTCCTTAGCTAATAATTTGCAATCTTTCCCAGTTGGCATTTTTGGAGTTTCTTTTGCGGTAGCCGCTTTTCCCACTTTTTCTCAATATGCCAACAATAAGGAAAAATTGGAGGCGAGTTTTTCTGAAACTTTCCGGCGAATTTTATTTTTTGTTATTCCGGCAACTGTTTTAATGATTACTTTGCGGGCGCAGATTGTCAGAGTCGTTTTTGGTACCGGCGTGTTCTCGTGGAATGACACTGTTTTAACCATGAATGCCCTGGCTTTGTTCTCTTTAAGTTTATTTGCCCAAGCCTCAATTCCGCTTTTGGTAAGAGTTTTTTATGCACGCCAAGATTCAAAAACCCCTTTCATCCTTAGCCTTTTAGCGATTACGGTTGATGTCGTTTTGGCAATAATTCTTTCTCGTCGTCTTGGCGTTCTTGGTTTACCCTTAGCTTATTCTATTGCTAGCGTTTTTAATTTCCTCCTTCTCTGGTTTTATTTAATCTTTAAGGTTGGTAATTTTGACCTTCCCCGGATTGCCGTTTCTGCTTTTAAGTTTTCTTTAGCCGCTCTTGGCGCTGGTGCAGCTATTCAAATTACCAAACAAGTTGTTGGCAATTCAGTTAACATGACCACCTTTGTTGGTGTCTTTACTCAACTCTCTTTGGCCGCGATTGCTGGGGTGGCTATTTATTTGCTAGTTTGTTATCTCTTGCGTAGTGAAGAATTTTTTGGTTTACTTGATTCTTGGCGGCAGCGGGGTAGATTAAAGAGATCACAACTTTCCGCTTCAGTGGCTGAGGCCGAATCAGAAAATCGGCAAAAATAAAAACAGTTATTTAATTTTAAATTATCTTTCCAAATGGCAAATCTGGATAAAATTAGAAATTTTTGTATTATTGCTCACATTGATCATGGGAAGTCTACTTTAGCTGACCGAATGTTGGAGATTACTAGCACGGTTGAAAAACGACAGATGAAGCAGCAACTCCTTGATGGAATGGATTTAGAGCGAGAACGGGGGATTACTATTAAATTACAGCCGGTGACTATGGAACATGAGGGCTATCAATTAAATTTGATTGATACGCCGGGGCATGTTGATTTTTCTTATGAAGTCTCCCGCTCTTTAGCGGCAGTTGAAACGGCTGTTTTGCTAGTTGATGCTACTCAAGGGATTCAGGCGCAAACCTTGGCTAATCTATATTTAGCTTTAGAACAGAACCTCACCATCATTCCGGTTGTAAATAAAATTGATTTGCCGGCGGCTGATGTTCCCAAAACAAAATCTGAGTTAGTAAAGTTGTTGGGTTGCCAGCCGGAAGAGATTTTAAGTTGTTCAGGAAAAACAGGAGTTGGAGTCGCTGAAGTGTTAAGTTCAGTTATTAAAAATGGACCAGTGCCGCGACCAGCAGAGCCTCTAACTACTCGGGCTTTAATTTTTGATTCAAAGTACGATGAATATAAAGGCGTTGTCGCTTACATTCGGATTTTTGATGGCACAATTAAAAAAGGTGACAAAATAAAACTTTTGGCAACCGGGGCTATTTCGGAAGTTTTAGATATTGGTATTTTTAAACCCAGTTACCATTCTACTAATATTTTAGAAACCGGCGGCATCGGTTATGTTGTAACCGGCTTTAAACAAGTTGATGATTGTCGTGTCGGTGACACGATGACTATTGTTAGTCAGTCTACGGCGCTTCCCCTGGCGGGCTATAAAGAAGTGAAGCCAATGGTTTTTGCCGGTATTTTCCCTAGCGCTGATACTGATTTGCAAGATTTGCGTGAAGCTCTTGAAAAATTAAAACTTAACGACGCCGCTTTGGTTTATGAGCCGGAGCAATCAGATGCAATTGGAGTTGGTTTTCGTTGTGGCTTCTTGGGGCTTTTGCACTTAGAAATTTTTCAAGAGCGTTTGCGGCGTGAATATAATCTGTCTTTATTGGTAACCGTTCCTAGTGTTGCTTACCAAACAGTTTTAAAAGGAGGTGAACAATTAATAGTCCGGACGCCGCAGCGGTTGCCCGAACCAAATACTTTGGAATCTATTTTTGAGCCCTTTGTTTCCTTAGATGTCGTGACACCGCAAAAATACTTGGGGGGAATCATGTCTCTTACTCAGGAGAAGCGCGGTGTTTATAAAAACACTGAGTATATTTCTGTCGGCGACGATGAGTCGAGGGCGATTCTTCATTATGAAATTCCGATGTCAGCGATTTTAACTGATTATTATGATAAAATAAAAAGTGTTTCCGCTGGTTATGCTTCTATTAACTATGAGTTTTTAGAATATCGCCCGACTGATGTGGTAAAATTAGAAGTGATGGTTGCTGAAGAAGTGGTAGAATCCTTAGCGACGATTGTTTATCGTGATGAAGCTTATCGTCAGGGGCGGGAAATTGTAGAGATTTTAAAAAAAAGCTTGCCTCGTCAGATGTTTGCGATTAAGATTCAGGCAGCTATTGGGGGAAAGATTATTGCCGCTGATCGCCTAAGCGCTTTAAGGAAAGATGTCACTGCAAAATTGTATGGCGGCGACCTGACTCGTAAAACTAAACTTTTAGATAAGCAAAAGAAGGGTAAGAAAAAAATGATGAGTTTAGGGCGGGGACGAGTAACAATTTCCCCAGATACTTTTATTAAAATTTTAAAGAAATAGGTTTATGAAGAAAAAAGAGCGTACCCGCATTTTGTGGATAATAGTTTCTGTAATTGTAATCACGTCAATGATTTTTTTGTCTTTGGGGTCGATGCTTACCTTTTAAATGGCCTCAAATCATAATTTAAAAAAACGGTGGCAATTAGCGCCGCCAATGCCGGCCGATTTTTTGGCGACTGATTTTTTGGAATCACCTCTTTTACGTCAACTTCTTTTTAACCGTGGTCTAAAAAGTTCAGCAGCGGCTCAGGCCTTCTTATCTTTAGATTTACCAACTGAACAGGTTTTGGATATCGTTAGTGATAGTGATTTATTATTTTATGACCCTTTTTTATTTAAAGACATGGCCGTGGCCGTGGCTCTAATTATTAAACACTTAAAAGCCCATAATAAAATAGTAATCTTCGGTGATTATGACGCTGACGGTGTAACTGCAGCCGCAGTTTTATTTGAAACTTTAAAAATTCTCCATGCTGAGGTTAGCGTTTATTTGCCCGATCGTGTTAGCGAGGGTTATGGTTTGAATTGTTCGGCTTTAGAGCAGCTATCTAAGCAGGGCACTAATTTAATTATCAGTGTTGATAGTGGCATTCGTAATCGCAAAGAGGTTTTGGTGGCTCAATCCTTAGGTCTTGATGTTATTATTACTGATCATCATGTCTTGCCAGAAGAAGAATCAGACTTGCCACCTTGCCCAATTATTAATCCCTCCAATAAAAACGACCATTATCCTTGGCCTTATTTGGCTGGCGTTGGGGTAGCTTTTAAATTGGCGAGTGCTTTAATTTTTAAGGCCGAACTTTCTCAAATTCAAAAAAAATTAATTTTAGAGAAAACTTTAGACTTGGTAGCAGTTGGAACGGTGGCTGATATGGTTAGTCTTTTAGGAGAAAACCGTCTTTTAGTTAAACGCGGTTTAAATATTTTAAATCAAGGGAAACGTCCCGGTTTAGCAGAATTAGTTAAAATTTCCCAAAGCCGTTCTAATTATCAAAAACCTTTGGAAGCTTGGAATATTGGTTGGCAGCTGGCGCCACGCTTAAATGCTGCTAGTCGCTTAGCTCATGCTAATAGTGCGTTTAGTTTGCTAACTGCTACTGAGGAAACGACGGCTCGTCGTTTAGCCTTAGAGTTAAATGAGCGCAATCAAGAAAGACAACAAATTACCGAGATGATTGTTGCCCAGGTAGAAAAACAAATTGATTCGGAAAATTTACCCGCTATTATTATTGGCATCGCCCCTGAGGGCGAAGATTGGAATGAGGGGGTTGTTGGTTTGGTTGCTGGTCGGATTTGTGAACGCTATTATCGCCCGACTTTAATTATTTCTCGTCTTAGTGATGATAAAGGGGCGGTTTCTTTTAAAGGTTCCGGTCGCTCGATTAAAGAATTAAATTTAGTAGCTGCTTTAACTGAGCAGGCAGAATATTTAGCTAAATTTGGTGGTCATCCGATGGCTTGTGGTTTTTCTATCACTAGCGAAGATAAGTTGCAAAAATTCATCAGTCATTTAAGTGCAGCCGTCTCTAAATTGTTAGCCGGGCAAGAACTTCTACCGCAGCTAAAAATTGAAGCGGAATTACTTTGGCAAAATTTAGACTTAGACTTGGCGGAGGAGATAAAAAAATTAGAACCTTTCGGTCAAGACAATCATCAGCCAAAACTAGTTAGTTATAATTTAACGATTACTGATTTGCTTTTCTTGGGGCAAGATAATCAGCACTTAAAATTGCGTCTAACCTCCGACGATAAACCTCATTATCTTTGGGCCTTGGCTTTTAATGCAGCCGAAACTTATCCAGATTTGAGTATTGGCGACAAGATTGACATCGTCTATACTCTAGAGGTCAATGAATTTAACGGTCGGCGAGAGGCACAATTAAAAATAATTGATTTGCATCCCAGCGAAAAAAACTAATTTTATGGCAAAAAAAATTATTATTCATAGTGATGGCGGTGCTCGCGGTAATCCTGGTCCAGCCGGAATTGGGGCCGTCTTAGCTACAGAAACAGGCCTGGTTGTGGCTGAGATTTCTGAATATTTAGGCAAGGCTACTAATAATCAAGCGGAATATCGCGCTTTAATTGCGGCTCTTGCTAAGGCTCAAGAATTAAAAGCTACGGAAGTTGATTGCTATTTAGATAGTGAGCTGGTTGTTAAACAGTTAAACCGAGAGTATAAAGTAAAAAACGCTGACCTCGCTCCCCTATTTCTTAAAGTCCATAATCTCTCTTTAGCTTTTTCTCGGTGTAAATTTTTACATGTTCGGCGCGAGTTTAATAAAGAGGCAGATAAATTGGCTAATCAGGCAATGGACCGGGCTTGTTAAAAAAGTTAATTTAAAAAAGACCCGAATAAATATTCGGGTCTTTTTTTATTTGCCGGTTGGTGACCAATGCCAAGGTTCACTATCAATATTTGCGTAAAGACCATTAG
>CAZERN010000013.1:0-11950 GCA_964514675.1 uncultured Gammaproteobacteria bacterium
AGCAGCCCAAACCAATCCTGCTTTTGCTCAGCAAAAAATAATTGCTCTGGAAATGGAACTGGAGCAGTTAAAAAATGAACTCTATTTAATAGAGACATCAAAAACTAAACCACAACTCCCAGAGAAGATGGGTTGTTGGGAGTTTAAGCGCCGCACCCGAGCTCAACACTTTAAAGTCAACGAAGCTTTGGCTGAGCAGGCAATTCGTCAGGCAAGGTCAGAAAATGTATTTTATGACTTTGATGATCCGCTCCTGAGTCAGGATATGCCAGGATATGGTTTGCCGGGGTTATTAATTAATAACAAACGAGGCCTGGGAGAAAACACCACTTTTAGGATTACTAGGCGTGGCTTTAAGGAATTTGCTCCGCAAATTTATAACCTTGTCCCTCAGGAAAGGCTCTGGGTAAGATTACCAGCCGGTGAGTATCTAGTAGAGATTTCAATGGGAGGGAGGTTTGTAGGTTATGTAGTTTGTGAGGTTGATCCAGCCAACATTAAACATGCCGACGGTCAGAAATGTTATTTTTGGGCCGAAAAAACCCTTTCAGATTTTTAATTTTGAAAAATAAAAAAGGACTATCACCATGATAGTCCTTTTCTTTTGAAATAATAGAATTAGTTTAGCCGCCGGCAACACCACCACCACCGCCACCAAAAGGCAGGATTCTAAATAAAGTGCTAGTGATTATATAGGCCGCTAAAACAACAACTAGTCCGATAATGGCGTTGGTTAAAGTTTTTTTGGCTTTTTTTATTTCATCATCATTCCCTTGAGCGGTCATCCACTTGAAACCGGAAACAATAGTGAGAATTAGAAAAATTATCCCTAAAAATCCCAGTAAAACCTGGATAATTGTCGCAATAATAAAGGCTAGGCTGGTCGTTTCACTTATTCCGGCCGCATTAACGAGAGCTTTGGTTTGAGCGTCCATTTTGTCGGTATCAATTCCCGAGGCGGGCGTTGAAGAGGCCAGAGCGAGGCTTGGGAAGATAAGAAGGGTGGCAATAATAAGAGAAGAAAAAAGATTTTTCATATTTTTGATAAAAAGGCCATTTGAATAAATAGCCAAATTGCGTAAGAAGAGATGATTATCAAAATACCAATTACTGCTTTAGTGATAGCCCCCTGTGCTTCCTTAACTTTTGTATCGTTGCCACCGGCAGTCATCCACTTAATGCCAGCCAGAATTGTTAAAACCAAGAAAATAACCCCTAAAATTCCAAGAACAACATTGATTACTAGACCAACGATAGTTGCCGCCGAAGTTTCAGTGGCGGTTTGAGAAAATGGACCGTAATTGGTGGCGGCATTATTTAAACGGTCGAGAGGAGAAGCGCTTTCTTTGATAATATTATTACCGGCAAAAACTAAGCCGGGAATTACTAGGACAACAGTTAGAAAGAGAACACTAAGCCAAGAAGGCAACTTTTTTTTCATAAGTAGTTTTTTAAGTAAAAATATTAAAAATAAAGAAGGCAACAGCGTAACTAGCCAAAATAATTAAGAGCCCTAAGGTTGAACTAATTAGGCCCCCCTTAGCTTCTTTAACTTGATTTTCATTGCCTTGGGCAGTCATCCATTTAAAGCCGTTAAAAATTAACAAAGCCAGGGCAATTACTCCTAATAGAGAAAAGGCGATATTTATTACAAGGCCGACATAATATTCAGGGGTTTGAGGTTCTTGGTTGTAGCCAATATTTTTAGCAAAGCTACCCAGTTTCCCTTCCGAGGAAAAACTACTCTTAATCCCTATTTGAGCAGACTCGGGGCTAGTAGTTGCATTAAGTGGTGTTAGTAATAAAAAACTGCCCAGAAGAAGGGATAAGACAAAAAAGAAAGATGAGAATTTTTGGTAATTAGACATATAGAATTATTCCCCAACTACTGCCGGCGTTTCGCTTTTTGTTTTCTGAGAAGAATCTAAAGTGTTAAGGACAAAATAACTAATAGCGTAAGAAGCGAAAATAATAATTAAGCCAATAATAGAATTAATGAGAACTTTTTTTGCTTCAGTGATTTTAGATTCGTTGCCTTGGGCAGTCATCCAAGAAAAACCCGAGTAAATGATTAAAGCAAAGAAGATTAAACCAAGAATTGAAAAGATAACAATGAGAAGTTGGCCAATATATGATTCAATGAAAGTGTCGGTGTTTTGGTTTGTTTCGTAACCGAGTTTTTCCCCTGTTTGTTTAAGGCCGCTTTCATTTACAAAATTATAAGAAGCCTGAGCGCTAAAGCCGAAAAGCAGAGAACCGATAAGGAGAAAAGTGGCTGCAAAGCGTTTCATAATTAACGAGTTAACTGGTTACCGATGAAGGCAGTTAGAGAGTAGGCGGCAGTAATAATAATCAAACCAACAATAGCGTTTATTAGTAAATCTTTAGCTTTTTTAATTTGCGCGTCATTTCCCTGAGCGGTCATCCAAAGAAAACCCGCATAAATAGTGATGGCTAGAAAAATAACCCCTAAAAAGGAAAGAATTAAAGAAATAATATCAGTGACCCTATTCGTTAAAATATCCTGAGGGTTTTTGTCCACTTGAGATTTATAGGCGTCAATACCATCTTTAGAGTTGTTTCCTTTTACGGCCTCATTTAAGCCGTCTAATGTTTTTTGAGCCCCCTCGTCGGCGCTCGCTAAAGAAGCCGCCGGTAAAGCTAGACAGCTAAAAGAAAAGAAAAAAAGAATCAATAAAAATCGAAAAGTTTTCATAAAAAACTAGTTACAGCTGCGAGTCGCAATTACTTCCGGCTCACAGCGGTAACCCCCATTAAAATAATGAGGGAACCGTTTTCCAAGAATCGATTTCTGAAAATTTTTATTGGGTAACCTTTACCGCATTCTCTAAAATAAAGTAAGCGATACCCCAAGCGGACAAGATAATGATTAAGCCAATAACACCAGAGGTCATTAATTTTCTAGCCTCGCCAATTTTATCATCGCTGCCCCCGGCGGTCATCCATTTAAAGCCAGCAAACAAAATAATCGCCACCGCAATAATACCTAAGAAAATCATGGCAGTGTTAATTAATCTGGTTACTGTTTCAATTGGACTTCGTCTGCCTAAATCTAAGGTATTATCAATCTCCCCAACGCCAAGGTCGTTTAGGTTTAAGTTGCCACTGCTAGCAAGAGTTGCTGCTGGGACGGCCACTAATGAGATTAATAAGGTTAAAGATAACAAATGTTTCGTCAATTTTTTCATAATTCACCACCCTTCTAGTTTTATATATTATGCCAAGATTCTAACATAAATAAGACTTCAAGACAACAGAAAATTCACAAATCTCGGTAGTGGTGTAGCTTAAAATGTTGGCCAGCGTCTGAAATAAGCGTAATTAGGTCAAGGCGGGTTTTTTGGTAAGAATAATTGTTTAGATGGCAGTAGGCTTTTAGCGCTTGCCGGAGTCGAATTAGCTGGGAAATTTTTAGAAGTGGCTGGTTGGAAGCTAGAGGAGATCGTCTAGTTTTAACCTCTACGGCGACTATTGTTTCAGATGAGCTCATTATTAAATCTAGCTCTTTTCGGCCAAAGCGCCAATTGCGGGCGAGCAGTTGATAATTGTTGTTTAGTAGATATTTTAAGGCCTGCCCTTCTCCCCAATTGCCTAAATTTTTTTTGTTAGTCATAAAAACCCCTCTTTAAAGAGGGGTTTTAAGAGACACTAAATTATTTAAGATTGTATTTTTAGGGTAGATATTTTTTTAAATCTGGTCCAGCTGTTTTTTGGGAACGCTTTTTAGACACCCCTTTAATATCCTTAATAATTAAAATTAACCACCAAATTATGGCTATTAACCAGAGAAGATACCAGAAGTGAGCCGAAAGAAAAGGGACAAGTTCGTAGTTAAAAAATAATAAAATAATACCAATTAAAGAGTTGGCGAGAGCGAAGTTGTAAAAAAGACGGGCGGCGTAACGATTCTTTCCGGGGCGCCTTTTAATAATAAAGGAACCAATCAAGATAAGTAAGAGTAGGCCAATAAAACCCAGCAAAGAATAGCGCTGGATTCCAGAAAAACTTCCAGGACGTAAATTAAACCAAAATGAAAGAGAGATTAGTTCTTGCCACATAAAGGGTTAAAGTTTTTTTAAAATAAAAGAGTAATAATAATCACCAGCCGCAAACTGCTCTTTGATGGCTAAACCGCTTTTAGCGGCTAAATCAGAAGCAATAGCTGGAGACAGGCGGTTTTTAACTGGTGGCCCAAAATTAGGGGCATCTAACTTCCAATCAATTAAAACTAACTGTCCGCCTACTTTTAGTAGCCTAGCAGTTTCGCGGAGAATGTCCAGTTTTTTTTCTGATTGATTTAAAACATTAATCAAAAAGGCGGTTTCTACTGTTCCAGATTTTATACTTGCTCCTTTAAAAACCTCCAAGTTTGTCCAAACAGTTTTTATTTGAGGGAGGTTTTCTACGTAGGCTCGTTTTTTGATGTCGTCTAAGATTTCCGGAATAATATCAACAGCATAAAGGGTGCCACTAGGGCCAACTAATCTAGCGAGCGGAAAAACGAAGTGCCCTAAGTGTCCGCAGCCCAATTCGGCCACCACCTGCCCTTCGGTAACTGGTAATTTTTCAAAAACCAGATCCATGTCTAATGTTTTTCGAAAAGTAGTTTCGCTCATATAGATAACGCTTAATTAAAACACTTACTCCACTAAAATTTGGCGCTCAATAATAGCCTCGCTGCTATGTTTTTTTTTGGCGCTGATAGTAATATTATTTAAACCCTTTTTTAAATTAACTAGGAGTGAAAAATCCCCATTTTTAGCGCTTAACACCTCTTCGCCATTAATTCTTATCTCTGCTTCTGGTTCGCTTTGGCCGTTGATTTCCCAAACAGTGCTGGTAGTTTTTAAGTTTCCGGCTGGCTCCCAAACGGTCAAATCAGGAGCGGAGACAATCCTTTTTAAGTAAAAACCTAAATAAGCTAAGCAAGCCAAAAGAATTAGAAGAAGAATCGCGGTTCGGACTAGTTTAGGAAAATTAGCGAACTCTTTTTTGGCAACAATTTTTTGAGAGAAGGGATCAGTTTCGGGTAAAGCGTTTTTTTCTTGTTCGGCAAGCCACTTATTAATTTCAGAGCTGGAAAAACCAAGCCAGCGGGCATATTTCTTTACATAATTTCTCCCATATAATCCGGCTGGTAGGCGTTCAAAATGATCTTCTTCTAAGGAGAGTAAATACTCCAAGCGAATTCCAAGGCGTTTAGCGGCTAGAGCAGGGTCAATTTGCTTAAATTCACGGGCGGATTTTAAACGAGCACCTAAACTTTTTTCACTATTTAAAGATTTTTTGGTGAATTCGGCCATGGCTGCTTATTTTAGGCTAGGAACTTTACCGCTACTAGCATCCCAATTTACGCCCAAGCCACCAAATAAAGTTTGAATGATTAAAACGCTAGAAAAAACAATTACTAAACCAATAACAGCAGCGCCTAAAATTTCTTTTCCTTTCTTTACCTTTTGGTCAGATCCAGCCGAGGTTAAAAAGACTATCCCGCCATAAACAAAGGCGGCCAAAGAGAGAGTTCCTACAAAACCTAAGATAAAATACATTAAATAGATTAGATAATCGCGAACATGGTCCAAGGTGTATTCACCGGTTTGGTAGGCACTATCATTTACATCAACCAGGCTAGTTGCTTGAACAATTTTAGGAGAGGCGCAGATAATCAAGCCAGCTCCTAAGAGGATAAACAAAGATAAAAAAAATCTTTTATTCTTCATATAGTTAGCGGATTGTTTGCTGAACCTTAATGGCGCCATCATTTAAAACATCCATTATTTTAAAGTTAGGGTTTAAGGCGTTATTAATCATCTCTCCTATTGCCCCTTCGGCATCTTGGGCGCTTAGACCTTGATACCAACTTTTAGCGCTTAAAACTTGTTCAGCAAAGGGGCCGAGGTATTCATCGTTCTTTTGGTCATTAATACTGGCTTTTAAGGCGGTTGGTTTAGCTGTTTTTTGCAAATAAACATCAGCATTTTCTTTCTTGGTTAAAAACTGAATAAAATCCCAAGCAGCATCACTGTAGTCGCTTTTTTTAGAAACAGTTAACAGCCAGTAATTGGCCATATTTATTTGGAGCTGGTTCCCTTCGATCTGGGGGAGCTTAGCAATTCCAAAGTTTAGTTTCGGTGCTTGAGAGCGAATCTGCTCTAGGTTAAAAGAATAACCAAGCATCATTGCTAGATTCCCGCTCGTAAAGGCGTCTAAAGCGTTTTCTTGCTCATCGTTCCAACAGTAAACCTCTTTGTTGGGGTTAGAAAAATCAGTATAAAATCGTAGGGCTTCTAAGCCAGGGTTATAACCACTGGTAATATAAGCGGGGACTTGATTGAAAATAACACGGCTGTTTTCATCAATTATGGTAGCGCCATTTTGCATCATTAAAACCATTAAAATATCGCTAGCACGATTAATATTGTTGGCTGTTCCGAGGGCGATTCCCGACTGGATCAAGCCTTTTTTCGGGTCCTGTTTTGTCATTTTTTTGACTGCTTGTTGGAATTCTCGGTTCCAATAGCGAGGCGGCTCTACAATTCCAGCGCTATTAAGTAGGTCGCGGTTATAATAGAGGGCTAAAGTATCAATAGATAAAGGAAGCCCGTAAATTAAACCATCTTCTAAAATGGCATCAGAGGCAACAACATCGGCAAAATTATTCTTTAATTCTCGAGTGCTAAGACTTCGGGTGGCTCGCAGTTCAGGAACCAATTCTTTTTTGAGGCCAGAGCTTTCTACAAAGTAGGCAACAGAAGTATATTCTGGAAGAGGTGTAATTTTTGATTGATATTTTTTAATCCAAGTATTATGGACCGCAAAAATATCCGGTCCTCGGTCTTCTGCCCAAGCATTAAGGAGCTGATTTTCGTATTCTTCGTAACGGAATTTTTTATATTCAATTGTAATATTTGGATGCAAGACTTGGTATTTGTTAATAGCCTCTGAAAAAGCGTCTGAATCATCAAAAGCTTGCCAAAAAACAAGCTTAATTGGCTGGGAAGCTTTTAGCGTTGCTTCGTCAATTTTAGTCTGGCAGCCGAAGCCGGCGCCTAAGAAAAAAACTAATAAAGAAGCGAGTAGGAGCGGTTTTTTAAACATAAAATCAAAATGCGACAAATTGGTCGCTTAAGCATAATCATTATACCAAAAAATACTAAAACAAAAAAGAATTCTGTCGCCTGGGCAGATTCTAAAAATTAAAATTAATTATCTTTACTTTTTAGCAATTGGAGCATCCTCTAATTTGACGCTTAAGAGTTGACTGATGCCATCAGATTGCATAGTAACGCCATATAAAACTTGAGAGCGTTTCATAGAGGCGCGGTTATGAGTTATCACAATGAATTGAGTTTGATTGGAGAGATCGTCTAGAATTTGGGCTAAGCGTTCAGAGTTAGCTTCATCTAGGGCGGCGTCAACTTCATCTAAAATGACGAAAGGTGAGGGGTTAGCACTAATAATGGCACAAATTAAAGCAATCGCGGTTAGAGCACGTTCGCCACCCGAGAGCATGGATACTGTTTTAATCTTTTTCCCGGGAGGGGTTGCTTGAATTTCAATTCCTGATAAGCCTAAAGAATTCCGCTTTTTTAAGCGTTTTACTTTACGTAAATTGCGTTCACTTAAGCTCTGCTCGTGATTTTCTTCTCCAAGTTCTTCTAAGTTTTCCGAATCTGATAATTTAAAAACCTTAGCTTCGCCGCCATTAAATAATATTTTAAAATATTCACTAAATTTTTCAGAAATTACAGCGAACTCTTGGTCAAAGCGAGCTTTAATATTGTTATCTAATTCGGTAATAATCTTTTCCAGAGAAATGATTGCCTGGTTTAAGTCAGCGGTTTGATCGCTTAAAAAATCAAAACGCTCTTTGGTTTGGTTAAATTCTATTTCGGTTTCTGGGTCAATGCCGCCGATTAACTCTAATTGATTTTGAAGCTGATTAATCCTTTCGCGCCAGCGTTCTAATTCAATATTTTCCGTTTCTAGTAAATGATTTTTAATAAGCAGTAAATCCAGGTTGGCGTCACGAATGTTACTTTCCAAATTTTCTAATTTTGCTTCTTGTTTGGCAGCGACTACTCGCCAATCATTCAATTGATTTGCTAAATGGTTAATAGCGCGACGCTTTTCATCCGCTTGCCTTTGAAGAGTAAAAAGCTGGGCTGTTTCTGCTTCTTTTGCAGCGCTGTGAACTTTTATTTTTTCTTGAACGGCCGCAATTTTTTTGGAAATAGTATCAACTTCTTTTTGGGTGCTAGTAATTTTTTCTTCTAAACCGCTGGCATCAAACTTTATTTCACTTTTTTTAATTTTATTTTGAATCTCAGCTTGTTCTTGATTTAATCCCTCAAGGCGATTTTGGAGTAAACGCTTTTTTTCTAGTAAAGAGTTAAATTCTAGATTTTTAGAGTTTAAGCGTTCTTGGGTTTGGCGGCGGCTTTCTTCTAGGGCGCTGGAATTATCTAGCTCGTAAACCGCTTTTATTTTCTGTTCTAATTTCTCAGCTTCTTTTATAAGAAGATCTTTTTTTTCTTGAGCAGCGCCAGCTTCGGTTTTAGTTTGACTGGCTCTCTCAATTGTCTCTTGATGTTTTTTTAAATCAGCTTCGGCCGCTTCATGTTTAGCAGAGGCTATTCGCCATTGCTCTTCAGCAGCAGCTGCCTTAAGGCGCAAATCAGTTAGAGTGTCGCTAGCGGTTTGTTTTTCTTGTCCGAGAGCGATTAGGCGTTCCTGTAAATCTTTTAATTGCTCAGCTTCGGCCTCAGCCCCATAATCTAAAATCTCTTTAATCTCCGCTGCAAATTTTTCTTTACTTTCTTTAAGTCGAGCTTTAAGACGAGCACTATCAGTTTCCTCTTTTAATTGTTCTAATTCATTAAGAAAGCGCTCCACAGTGGCGCTAATAACTGATTTTCCGCTTTTTAATTCACTTTTTTTAAGTTTATCTTTAAGGCGTTCAACTTCAGAGCGAGTTTCGTTTAGAGAATTATTTAGGGCGGTGATTTTTTCGGTTGCTTGTTTTTCCTTGTTTTTAGATTGGTTTACCGTCTCAGTGGCGGCCGCTAGAGTGGCAGCGCAAGTGGCAACGGCGTTAGTGAAAATCTTTTTTTGATTAGCACTAGCCTGAGAATCAAAATTTAGAAACTCGCGACTGACCTGTAAAACGGCATCAAGTCGAGCAATTTCTTGTAAGCAACGACCCTTTTCTGTTTCTTGCTTTTTAACAGCACTTAAAGACTCTTTAGCGGCGGCAAGCTCTTTGTCTAGTAGAGTTAGTTCTTCTTGATTAGCTTCAAGTTCTTTTTTGATTAACTCGGTTGGTAAGTTATTTAATTCTTGCTCGGCAGCACTAATGGCGCTTGTTAAATCTTGGTTTTTTGTTTTTAACCAAGAAATGTCGTATTGCCCTTGGGAGTCTAATTGATGTTCAAGTTCAGTCTGAATTTTTGTTAGCTCGCGCCAAATTTGATCTTTTTCTTTTTGGTAATCAGTTAGTTCAAGTTCCCAGGCGTTAAGCTCTTTGCGGTTATTAGCAGCGCGCATCTTTTCAATTGTTGATTCAAATTCAGATAGGCGGTCGTCTTCTGTGAAGCGTTCTTTTTCTAGAGTTAAGTAATTAGTATTTGCTTCCTGGAGTTTTTTATTGGCTTCTTGATAAAGATAGCCGTAATAATTTAATTGATGGGTATGTAATTCTTTTTCAAGCTCATCACGACGGTTAAGTTTTTCTACCTGGCGAGTGAGGCTTTTTAGACGAGGCTTAATTTCTGTTAGCAGCATTTCTACTTGTTGAAGATTTTCATAACTGCTTTCCAGTTTGTTAATTGATAAGTCGCGCTTGATTTGAAATTCTTTAATACCAGTTGCTTCATCAAAAAAATCTTTTCGTTCACTGGCGCTGGTGTTTAAGAAATTTTCAACCATGCCCTGGCCGATAATGCTGTAAGTTTTTTGTCCGACGTTGGCTTTAGCGAGCAGCATTTGAACATCCGCTAAGCGGACCCGCTTGCTATTTATTAAATACTCGCTTTCGCCACTTCTAAAGAGTCGGCGAGTGATTGTTATTTTAGGAGATTTTAAAAATTCTCGGACAGCATCAAAATTTAAAGGGGTTGCGTCCTCGGCGCCTTCTTCTTTTTTTAGAACAATTTCATTGTCAAAGTTTGGCTCAGTGACCGGGGTCTCGTTATTTAAAATTAAGGAAACTTCGGCGAAGCTGAGTTGGCTTTTTTGATCAGAACCCGAAAAAATAACATCTTCACTTTTTTTACCGCGTAAAGTTTTTAAGCTTTGTTCGCCCAAAACCCAGCGGACCGCGTCAGCGATATTTGATTTCCCTGAGCCATTGGGACCAACAATTGAAGTTAGTCCGCGCTTGGAGCCGGAAATAATTCCCGGAAAAAGCAAAGTGTTTTTATTGGCAAAGGATTTAAATCCCTGGATTTCTAACTTTTCTAAATACATAATAAAAAAAGAAAATTCCGGCAATTCCTTTGCATCCTGAGCCGGCTTAGCTTATAATATAATAAACTTTTATTAAGCAAAAGACAACAATGATTATTTCTTTAAGCGGCAACCAAGGTTCAGGAAAGAGTGTTTTGGCAGAAAAATTGGCCAATGCTTTGGGGTGGCCTCGTTATTATATGGGCGGTCTAAGACGAGAGGCGGCGGCTAATCGTGGCTTAACCTTAGCAGAATATAATAAATTAGGAGAGACTGACCCAGCCACAGATTTAGAGGTTGATCAATATCAAAAAAAATTAGGCGAAACTGAAGATAATTTTATTATTGAAGGGCGCACATCTTGGTATTTCATTCCTCACTCACTAAAAATTTTTCTAAAAGTTGATGAGCTTGAGGGGGCGCGCCGCATTCTTTTGGCTAAACGCGCAGGAGAAGATGATAAAATGTCTACTCTAGATGAAGTTTTAGTGAGCATACGGAAGCGACAGCTTAGTGATCAAGGGCGCTATTTGAATTATTTTGGTATTGACGCTTACAATCCTGATAATTTTGATTATTTAGTTGATACTACTAATTTGACTCCAGAGGAGGTTTTTGACCAAGTTTACGGTATAATAAATAAGGAGTTGGCCAAAGAGGTGGGCATTGACAATTCAAACAGTAAATTATAAGATGGAACGAGATTTTAAGTTGAAAACTCAACGAGGCTGAGCAGCTTCGTTTCTAATTTTAAGCAATATGGCAGAAAAAAAAGCAACCCTAGCCGAACAGGCAATGGAGCAAGATTTTGAACTGAAACCAGGAATGACAGTTCGGGTATATCAAAAAATTAAAGAACTTAATTCAAAAGGTGAGGAAAAAGAGCGCGTTCAATATTTTGAAGGCATTATTATTGCGCGTAAACACCAGAAAGAAAAAGGGGCGACGATTACGGTCCGTAAAGTCTCTGATGGCGTTGGTGTGGAAAAGATTTTTCCGCTTAATTTGCCAACCATCACTAAAATTGAAGTTAAAAAGATTGCCAAAGTTAATCGTGCTAAGTTGAACTACCTAAAGAAGCCTTATAAAAAGAAGTTAAAAGAAACAGCGATTCGTTAATTTATTGATAAGATGAAGGGCGAGGGGGCGGATGGTGGAATTGGTAGACACGCAAGCTTGAGGGGCTTGTGGCCGCAAGGCCGTGGAGGTTCAAGTCCTCTTTCGCCCACCCTTATTTAAGGGCGCATAGCTCAGTTGGTTAGAGCACTTCGTTTACACCGAAGGGGTCCAGGGTTCGAGTCCTTGTGCGCCCACATAAACAAAAAGAAGCCAAACGGCTTCTTTTTTGTTGCTATTTTTGGATTTGTTTAGCGCGCCATACTACTAATTGAGATTGGGGTAGGGGCGCCACCTTGATTATACTGGCTATTTCTTTCTTCAAGTTCTTTAATTAAATCCTGAGTTAAAGGAACAATAACATTGC
>CAZERN010000014.1:0-11653 GCA_964514675.1 uncultured Gammaproteobacteria bacterium
ACCACTCTTTTGATCCCAGCATTAATAATCATTTTAGCGCAGGTATAACAAGGAGTCATTTTCACGTAGATAGTGCCTCCTTCTATAGCCGCTCCAAAGCGAGCCGCCTGACAAATGGCGTTTTGTTCGGCGTGGGTAGTTCTAATACAATGATCGCTTTTTGAACCATCTTCATGAATAACGGTGTTCATTTCGTGGCCGATTTCGTCGCAATGAAGACAACCGACTGGTGAACCGGCGTAACCAGTGGAAACAATTCGGCGATCTTTAACAATTATAGCCCCGCAGTGACCACGGTCGCAGGTGCCCCGTTCGCCAATAATTATTGCTAGGTGACTAAAATATTCATCCCAAGAAGGGCGAGTCTTTTTTTCAGTCATAAAATTAAATAGTTAATTACTTTTAGTATAGGTTATTTGAAAATATTTTCAAATTAAATTGGATTGATTTTATCCCTAAAAAACGCTATACTAAGATTAGCCTAAAAATGATTAAAACTTTCAAGTTAGGTCTTTTATTTTGATTTTTAGCCCTTAAAATGATTGAATCTTTGCGGCAACAATTAATTCGGGATGGTGAATTGACTCTAGATTTACGCTTAAGTCCGCGCCGACCGGAAAATAAGTGGCTCGGTTCTTTAGTGGATGGCTCTTTTAAGTTAGCTCTTCGGGCTGTTCCCGAGGATGGCGCGGCTAATCAAGCTTTAATAAAATTTTTAGCAAGTGAATTTTCTGTTCTGCCCGAGCAAATTAAGATTGTCTCTGGGGCCACTAGCAGGCGGAAACTGGTTCGTCTAAGTAAATAATATGGATTTATCAATTATTATTGTTTCTTGGAATGTTAAGGATAAGTTGCGAGCAAACCTGCGCGCTCTTTTAGAGTCGCAGACAAAATATCAGTTGGAAATTTTAGTTGTTGATAATAATTCTGAAGATGGTAGTGCGGAAATGGTTGCTGCAGAGTTTCCCGGTGTTAAGTTGATTGCTAATAATGATAATTTAGGCTTTGCCAAAGCTAATAATCAAGCACTTAAGTTGGCGTTAGGGCACTATCTTTTACTGCTTAATCCAGACATGTTAGTTGAGGCTGATACTTTAGAAAAAATGCTTACTTGGGCGGAGACTCATCCCGAGGCGACAATTAGTGGCTATAAATTAACTAGCCCAGAGGGAAAAGTTATTCCCCAAGTTAGACGCTTTCCTCGTTTTAGTGACCAGCTTTTTATTATTTTGAAGTTTCCGCATCTTTTCCCAGCCTTTTTAAATGGTTATTTAGAAAAAAACTTTGATTATTGCCAAGCCGCTGCCGTTGATTCTATTCGGGGCGCTTGTTTTTTAATTAATCGTTCCGCTTGGAAGAAAATTTCTTCTCAAGATTTTCCTCTTTTAGACGAGCGTTATTTTATTTGGTTTGAAGAGGTGGATTTCTGCCGTCAAGTAAAAGCGAGGGGTGGGGAAGTTTGGTATTCGCCGGCGGCAAAGTTGATAGATTATGTTGGGGCTAGTTTTAATCAGGTTGACTGGTCTAAGAAACAAGGCTATTTTGCCGACTCAATGCTTAAATATTTTCTTAAATGGCAGCCACGTTGGCAGGCGCAAATTTTGCGCTGGGCTTGGTTCTTAGTGGGAGTAAAGTTGCCCACCTTAAATAAGTTAAATAAAGATTAGTTTATGGTCGGAATCGTTTTGGTTAATTATAAAGACTACGCTCATAAATATTTAGCGCTTTGCCGTGATTCTTTGCGCCGTCAAACTAATCAAAACTTTAAAGTTTATTTGGTTGATAATGCTGCTTCTTTGGAATCTCAGGCTTATTTAAAATCTGCCTATCCAGAAGCGATTATTTTAGCGCGTCCTGACGGAAATTACAGCGCCGCTAATAATTTAGGGATGCGCCAAGCAATTTCTGATGGTTGCGATTATTTAATTGCTGCCAATATGGATACAGAATTTGATTCTGTTTGGCTAGCCTCTTTAGTCGCTGCTTTAGAAAAAAATTCTTCAGCTGGAATTGCTCAATCTTTAATTCTGTTACATCCTAAAATTAGAGCTGGTCGTTCCGATTTAATTAACAGCACCGGTAACCGGCTGCACTTCTTATTTTTTGGCTTTACTGCCGATTACAATCGCTCCTTAGAGGAGGTTTCTTTAGTTGGCTACCCAGAAATTAGTGGCTATGCTTCTGGTTGTTCTCTGATTATTCGCCGAGAAGTTTTTGAGGCGATTAGTGGCTATACAGAAGAGTTATACATGTATCACGACGATTTGGAGTTAAGCTTGAAGGTTCGCCTTTTGGGCTTTAAAATAATTTTGGCGCCAGAATCTATTGTTTACCATCGTTATGAATTTGACCGCAGCGTCTTAATGCTCTACTTTATGGAGCGTAACCGTCGTCTCTGTTTTTGGTCTTTTTATCCAACTAAATATTTAATCTTCTTAGCTCTGCCGTTTTTTGTTATGTCTTTAGGGATGGGGTTAATGGCGATTTTCTCTGGTTGGTTTAAAATATGGTTAAAAGCAGCCGGCTCGGTTTTCACTCCTAAGTTTTGGCGACTTAGAAAACGTCTCCGGCGAGAATACCGAGATTTAGGTGGGGCGCGGCGACAACTTATTAGTCAAAAATTTGTCGGCCGAATTGAATTTCAAGAAATTGCTAACCCGATTTTAGAATATTTAGTTAATCCAGTTTTTAATTTTTACTGGCAATTACTAAAAAAAATATTTAAATCTTCTCCCAAGTCTTAATTATTATGGATTTATCCATCATTATCGTTAATTATCGCAGTAAAGAAAAATTGATTAATTGTCTTAATTCAATTAGCCTTTCTGATTTGTCAGGCTTGCCTTATGAGGTGGTAGTTGTGGAAAATAATTCGGGCGATGATTTGTCTGATTTAAATTATCCGTCCTTAAAAATAATTACAAGCGCTACTAACCTCGGCATGGGTAAGGGTAATAATTTAGGGATTTCTCGCTCGACTGGCGAGTATGTTTTAATTGCTAACCCTGATATTGTTTTTTCGCCGTCGGCTATAAAAAAACTTTACGAATATTTACGGACCCACCCGGAAGCTGGTTTAGTGGCACCAAAATTACTTAATCCTGATGGTTCTTTGCAATATTCTTGTGTCCGTTTTCCTAAATTCTATACACCTCTTTTGCGGCGCACAGCGGTTGGTCAGCTTTTCCCCGGCCGAGTTGATCATTACTTAATGAAAAACGCTGATCATAGTCAGATTCAATCCGTTGATTGGATTTTAGGGGCTTGTTTTATGGTTCGTCGACACGAAATAAAAGATAAGCGCTTATTTGATGAGCGTTATTTTATGTATTTTGAAGATGTTGATCTCTGCCGCGAGATAAGAACTCGAGGACAACAAGTTATTTATCTTCCAGAGGCCCAAATTACTCATGACCACTTGCGCCAAAGCGCCCGCGAGCCTTGGTATAAATCTTTAATTAAAGATAAGATTGCGCGTGAACATTTAAAATCTGCCTTTCGTTATTTTAGGAAATGGAAGAAGGTTAAAGCTTAATAATATGGCTCAATCACAAAAAAAATCTCTCATCAATAAAGCAATTATGCCGGTAGCCGGTTTTGGCACCCGCTTTTTACCAGCCACCAAGGCTCAGCCTAAAGAAATGTTACCAGTGGTTGATAAACCCGTAATCCAATATTTAGTAGAACAGGCGGCTGAAGCGGGAATTGAAGAAATAATTTTTGTTACTGGTCGCGGTAAACGGGCAATTGAAGATCATTTTGATTATTCCTTTGAACTTTCTAAAACTTTAGTTGAAAAAAATAAATTAGAGCTAGTTGATAAGGTGGCGGCGATTGAGCGCTTGGCAAAATTCTCTTATGTCCGTCAAAGTATTCCTTTAGGAGATGGTCACGCTATTAATTGCGCCGCTCACTTGGTTCACGATGAGCCGGTTGTGGTGATGTTTGGCGATACTTTATATGATGCCCCCGAATCGCCAGTGACTCAGCTTATTCGTGCTTATGAGCTTTGTGGCGGTCCGGTCGTTGGCCTAGCTGAAGTGCGCCCAGAAGAAGTTTCAAAATTTGGTGTTATGGGCGGAGAACTTACTAATAATGGTTTATATAAAATTGATCGTTTTGTGGAGAAGCCGCTTCAAGATAAAGCACCCTCTAATTTAGTCGCCGTTGGACTTTATATAATTACCCCAGCGGTTTTAGAAATTCTTGGCACTATGAAAAAAGGCTCTTCTGGGGAAATTAGGCTAGCTGATGCTTTTGATGTTTTGTTATCACAGGGGCAGCCGCTTTACGGTGTAAAATTAGAAGGAGAATGGCTTGATACCGGTGATAAATTTGGTTTAATTAAAGCCAATATAAAATTAGGTTTAAAAAATGCTGAAGTTGGTCCTAAGCTAAAAGAATTAATTAAGGGTTTAGCCAAATAAAAAAAGCCACCCCAATAAGGGGCGGCTTTTTTATAGGCATTTAATTAAAGTTCTATTTTGTATAAACCTTTGTTGGCGCCGATTTCAGCAAAGAAATAGATTGAGTTGCTATTCTTTTCAAAATTCAAGCGACTAATACTAGCCCCACTAAATAAAGTAGTGGTTTCATATTTAGGATTACTTAAATTCAAGATGCCAACCTCTTGATCGGTGGCATAGATTAAATGCCCTGCTGGCCCAACGCTGAGACTATTTAGTTCGTTACTTAGGCGAGTTAAGAGAGAATCTTTTTCCGAGGTTAAGTTGTATAAATGGATTTCTGAGCCACGGGCATAAACTAATTCGTCGCTATTTAAGAAAACCGCCTGGTCACTGTCTCTTAGTAAATGTTTAACTTCTTGGGCTCGGACATCAACAAGGTAAATAATTTTATGATCATTGTCTCTTAAAATTAAATATTGGTTTCCTTTTTTTAAGTCCCAATGGTCAGCCTTTAACAGATTAGTCTCTTTTACTAAATCGTTATCTTTATAATCAATGAATTTTAATTTTGATTGCTCATCTTGATTAACTAGAGCGACTAAAATACTATCACTAATCTCGTAAGCGAGGGCGACGCCCCCAACCTCTAGAGTTTTAATTCTTTTAGTGTTGGTTTCTAAACTATTTAAAACCCCAGCTTGCGAGTAAATTAGAATATTGCCAGACAGTTGGCCACTGTCAGCTTTTCCAAGTAGGGCGGTGTAATCAGTTACCACATTTTTTTCTAAATTAATTACCCTCGCTCCTTCAATTGCCTGGCTGCCGTTAAACCAATTAATTTCCGCTTCGCGGCCAATTCTAGCAACCGTTTTCTCTGTAATTAAATTGAAAATAATTTCTTCTTCGGCAAGGGCGAGATATCGACCATTAGGGTGGTAGTTAAAGTCGTCGTTAGTTGTTGGTAAAACGAGCATCGGCAAACAATTTTTAAATAAAACAACTTCACTGAGAACAGTTGTCATCGCCGGCTCAATTTTAATTTTTCTTTGATAAGGTAGATAACCTTTAAGATCTAAAGTTATTAAATATTCTCCTGGTCGCAGGTTGTTTAATTTAAAAGGAGTCTTTTTTTCGTCAGCCGTTTTTTTCTCAAGAGGGAGGTAGTGTCCATGGATTTGTTCTAAACTGACAATTGCTCCTTTAGGCTCACTCTCTACTAAAATACTGCCGGTTTTAACTAATAAATTACGCCACCCCCCAGCCGCCTGCCAATTAAATCTGTAGCCGCTGGCGAAAATTGAAAGGCTGGTTGTTAAAACAACAAACAAAATAATAGCGCTAACAAACATGAAGTGGCGGGTTTTGGCATTCATACTATTCAGTTCGTTTAATATCAGCGCCGATTTTTGCTAAGCGTTCTTCTAGTTTTTCGTAGCCGCGATCAATTTGATAAATGTTATCAATCTGCGTTTCTCCTTCGGCAATCAAACCAGCAATTACTAAAGCGATACCAGCTCGTAAATCAGGAGAGATTAAACGCTTGCCGCGTAGCTTGGTTGGACCATTGATAACGACTCGGTGCGGGTCGCACATCGTAATGTCGGCGCCCATTTGCGACAACATATCGGTCCAAATTAAGCGTCGGTCGTAAATTGTTTCATGAATCAAACAGGTTCCCTGAGCTTGAGTCATTAAAACTACATATGGTGACTGCAGGTCAGTTGCAAAGCCTGGGTATTCATGGGTTTTTACGCTCCGTCCTTTAATTTTCCCATTAGGCTTAACCTTAATCCAGTCTGGGCCAATTTCAAAATTAACACCTACTTCTTTTAAGATAACCAGAAGAGTCATTACGTGCTCTGGTTGGCAGTGAGTGATTGTGATTTCTGATTGAGCGGCGGCCGCCAGAATGGCAAAAGAACCAGTTTCAATTCGGTCCGGAATAACAGTAAAGGTTCCGGCTTTTAAATCCTTGATGCCTTCAATGGTAATTGTTGGTGAGCCGGCCCCACTAATTTTTGCTCCCTGTTCATTTAGGTATTCAGCTAAAGCCTCAATTTCCGGCTCCATAGCACAATTTTTTAATACTGTTTTGCCAGGAATAATAGCGGCGGTCATTAACATACTTTCAGTTGCTGTCACACTAACCAAAGGGAAAAAATAATTGGCAGGTTTTAACTCCTTGGCTTTAATGTGGTAGAACTCGCCAGAGCTTTCATCAATTTCTGCTCCAAACGCCTTATAGCCGGCTAGAAATAAATCAATCGGTCTCTCGCCAGCGCCGATTACGCAGCCGCCGGGATGAGGAAACTTTGCTTCGCCAAAGCGAGCCAAAAGGGGCCCAACAAACATAATTGAGCCTCGGAATTTGTCAGCCATTTTTTCATCTAATTGGGAGGTGCTGATGTTTTTTGTGCTAATAAGCGCTTGGTGTCCATTTCTTTTTATATCAGCGCCCAAAGTTTCCAGTAACTCTAAAGAGCGGTCCACATCTTCAATTAAGGGTAGATTTTCAATCGTTAAAGTTTCCGGCGATAAAATTGCCGCGGGAATGATTTTTAAAGCTGAATTTTTAGCTCCAGAAACAGCAATTTCGCCACTTAAGCGTTTACCACCATTAATAATAAACTTAGGCATATTTTTTGAAGTTAATTTACTTTAACTATAATTCATTTAAGTTATAAATTCAAACCTTTTTTAGGAGAAATTTAGCGATTTTTTAGCTTTTAGTTGACAAAATCTAGGCGTTTGCTACTATTTATTGGTATTTAGCCAATGGCGACTCAGCCCAGGACCCTTTGGCTCTTTTTATTCTAATTATTATGAAAATTGCAATTATCAAAACTGGCGGCAAGCAATACTGCGTCAAGGAAGGTCAAACGATTAAAATCGAGAAACTGGAAGCAGAGCCCGGAAGCCTGGTTAATTTTGAAACCCTTATGGTTGCCGATGAAAGCGGCGAACCGTTAGAATTGGGTACCCCTTCTTTAGGAGAAAAGGTGAGCGGTGAAGTTTTAGAAACCTTCAAAGATGATAAGGTAACGGTTGTAAAATATAAGAACAAGACTCGTTATAAAAAAACTACTGGTCATCGTCAACTACAGACAAGCGTCAAGATTAAAACTATCTCTTAAAAAAGAGGCTCCTCGGAGCCTCTTTTTTTTACTTTATTTCGTTTCTATAATTTAAAGCGTTTTTTAGGGTCATTTCGTCAGCATATTCTAAGTCTGATCCGGCCGGTAATCCTCTGGCCAAGCGGGTGATTTTCGCTGGGTAATTTTCTAATATCGTCTTTAGATAAAGAGCAGTAGTTTCTCCTTCTAAAGTAAAATTTAATCCTAAAATAATTTCTTTAACCGGCTGCTCTTTTAAAGACTTAACTAAGGCGCGGACATTCAAATCAGAAGGTTGCACCTTTGAGATTGTATCAATTAGCCCGCCGAGAACAAAATAGCGGCCACGATATTGTCCGGTTGCCTCAATCACTTCGCGATCTTGGGTATTTTCCACGATGCATAAAAGGGTTTGTTCGCGCTGAGTGTCGGCGCAAAGAGAGCAGGGGTTTTTCTCATCTAAAGCTAAACATTTGTGGCAAACAGTAACGCCACTACGCAGTTCGCTCAGAGCTTGGACGAGTTCTTCAGTTTTTTCCGGTCTTTCATTCAGTAAATAAAAAACATAGCGTTCAGCGGTTTTGGGGCCGACGCTGGGAAGTGTGGAAAAAGCGGCAATTGCTCTTTTAATGGATCGGGGAAAGCGCATAATCTTAGTTCATTCCCGGAATGCCGCCCATTTCTTGCATTTTTTTAGCCATCAAGCGTTGGACTTTTTTAATGGCATCGTTAACAACGCCTTTAGTCTGACGGGCAATTTCAGCCGGAGATTCTTCGCTAGTGATTGTTAGTTCGGTGATTTCCATATTTCCATTCATCACCACTTTAATTCCGTTTCTTTCTTCACTAACGCTTTCTTTTTCTAAAACGCTTTGCATTGTTTTAGCTTGTTGGCGTAAATCTTTAAATTGTTTTAATTTGTTGAACATAGTTTTTATTTAGTTATTTAAGACTAAGATGATTGCTCTGATGCACGTGATAAACTATGGAAACTGGCGGTCGCTTCTTCAAAATATAAATCAACTTTACCGACCGGACCATTACGATGTTTAGCGACATGAATTTCCGCTTTATAGCGTTCATCGGCCGGCAAATCGGCTGGATTATAACTACGATCTGCTGCCTTTCGATAAATAAACATTACGATATCAGCGTCTTGCTCGATTGAACCAGAATCACGCAAGTGTGACAGCTTTGGAATCGCTGGCGACATTGCTTCTACTGCTCTCGAGAGCTGAGCTAAGGCTAAAACTGGAATATTTAATTCACGAGCGATTGATTTTAGACCGCGGCTAATCTCAGCGATTTCTTGAACGCGGTTATCGCCATATCTCCCATTGCCTTCCATTAACTGCAAATAATCAATAATAATCAAACCTAACCCCTTTTCCATTTGCAGACGGCGACACTTGGCTCTAATTTCCATAATTGAGAGTGAGCCTGAATCATCGATATAAATTTGCGCTTCGGCTAGTTTTCCCATAGCATCGGCTATTTTTTCAAAATCATTATTTTCACCGCTATCACTTAAATTTCCGGTTCGCATTTTCCAGAGGTTGACGCCAGCTTGAGAGCAGAGCATGCGATCTACTAATTGGTCTTTACTCATTTCTAATGAAAAAATTCCTACTCCAACCTTATTTTTAATTGCCGCTTGTCGGGCAATGTCTAAGGCTAAAGAAGTTTTTCCAACCGAAGGGCGAGCCGCCAAAATAATTAAATCTGATTTTTGCAAACCGGCTAATAAATTATCTAAATCAGAAAAGCCAGTCGCTAGTCCGCGCAAGCCAGTGCCGGCGCGTTTATGTAAATCATCAATTCGCTCAAAAGCTTCACTTAATAAACTATCAATCGGTAAGAAGGCATTCTTTAAATATTTACGGCTAACAGCAAAAATTTTCTTTTCAGTCTCATCTAAAACATCATCAATGTCGCTTTCTTCATTGTAACTTAAAGTCATGATTTCAGAAGCGGCTTGTTGTAAGCGTCTAAGAGTTGCTTTGCGCTGGATGATATCAGCGTAATTGGTAACATTGGCGGAAGTGGCGACGGCATTGGAAAGGCGTGCCAAAGAGGAGCGTCCACCAATAGTCGCTAACTGCTTTTTTTCTTCGAGACGGTTAGAGACGGTGATGATATCAATTGATTCTTGATTACCGTAAAGTTCTTTGACTGTTTCAAAGATTGTTTGGTGGGCTTCTTTATAAAAATCTTGAGGCAGAATTGTGTCAGCCACTTTAATAATTGCATCTCTATCAATAAGTAGACAGCCTAATAAAGATTCCTCCGCTTCTAAACTATGCGGGGGAATTCTTTCCAAGATTTGATTTTCTTTATTCAAGCTCATAAGACCTTTAATTAGTTTTTTTATTTTAAGGTAAAAAACTAAGCCATTCAAGCCAGGCTATTCACAATTTATCCCCTTTTTATTGAAAAAACCGCTAAAAAGCGGTTTTTAAAGGGAGCCGACTGTCGGGCTCGAACCGACGACCTGCTGTTTACAAGACAGCTGCTCTACCAGCTGAGCTAAGTCGGCAAATAAAATAATAAACAAAAGTGCGCCCAGCAGGATTCGAACCTGCGACCTTCTCCTTAAAAGGGAGCTGCTCTACCAGCTGAGCTATAGGCGCATATTAAACTAAAATTGATACTATCAATATTTTTTATCTTTGACAAGGGTGAGCTTTAATCTTTATACTAGAAAAATATGAAAACCCTCAATTTTTATAGCGTTGCGCTTGGTTGTAAGGTTAGTCAATATGACTTAGCGCTTCTTAGAAAAGAATTTTTAAACCGCGGTTGGCGGCAAGATAAAAATAATCCGGACTTGGTAATTATTAATACTTGCGCGGTCACTAAAAAAGCGATTACTAAAGATCGACAAGTTTATCATAAACTAAAAAATCTTTACCCTCAGGCTCATTTTTTAATTATGGGGTGTTGGCCCCAGATTAGTGACGGTCTAGAGGCTGAGCTGCCAGATTTAATTTTTTGGGGTGTAGGTGATAATCCTGGACTTCTAAAAAAATTAGCACTCATTTTTCCTAGCCTAAACGATTTGCCAGTTTCTGAAAGTGGGCTTTTAGTGCCCTCTGATCGCTCTCGTTATTTTTTAAAAGTTGGCGATGGTTGCAATCAATTCTGTACTTATTGTGTGATTCCTTATGCACGTGGCCGGATTACAAGTCGAAAGTCGGAAGACTTGGTCGCGGAGGCTGTGGCAGCGACTGAGGCGGGTTATGGTGAGATTGTTTTATCGGGGATTCATTTAGGTCGTTATGGCCAAGATTTAAAAGGAGGCGAGTCTTTAGTTGGACTTCTTAAAAAACTATTAAAAATTAAAGGCTTAGGGCGCTTGCGTTTGAGCTCAATTGAAATAAATGAGGTTGATGATAATTTAATAATGCTGATGAAATCAGAGCCTCAAATTTGTCGCCATTTACACATCTCCTTACAATCTGGCTCTGATAAAATCTTAAAAGCAATGAATCGTCCTTACAATACAGCGTATTTTAGCGGGCGTGTAGAAAAGTTACGCTCTGCTTTACCGGAGATTGCGATTTCTACTGATATTATTGTTGGTTTTCCTGGCGAAGGAGAGACTGATTTTTCTGATACTTTTAATTTCGCCGCTCTGATGCGTTTTAGTAAAATTCATGTTTTTCCTTTTTCGGCGCATGAACAAACAGCGGCCTTTAGCCTTCCTGATAAAGTTTTGGCGATTGATAAAAAAAATCGGGCAGCCAAGTTGCGTCAATTATCTGATGAGTTAGCCCTAACTTATCGTGATGAAATGATAAAAAAACTTTACGGCCAGGAAGTAGCCGTCGTGGTAGAGCGAAGTTCGAATGGCTTAGAAGGGAAGACGGAGTTCTATTTTAATGTCCCGGTTCCTTTAGATTTTTCATTAAACAATAAACTTCAAAAAGTCGTTATTTCTGAATAAGGAATAAAACAAACGAAAAGACGTATCTTGCGATACGTCTTTTATTTTCCGTAGTCCCTAGGGGGATTATCGCGCTCGCTTTTCTTCCGAAAAGCTCACTTGTCCTGGGTTGGCGTCCGACTTGCCCCCAGCAAGTCGTCCGACGCTCGTTCGCTCGTTCCGGCTTCCGCCGTCGCTCGCGTCTC
>CAZERN010000015.1:0-11100 GCA_964514675.1 uncultured Gammaproteobacteria bacterium
CACTGCCCTTTTTAAGGAGTCCGGACTTTCCTCTCGGCGAACCGAGCAACCACCTGCTTGCCCCCACCAGATAACACTTACAGATTACAAAAAAATAGCGCAAAAATCAAGTTAAAATAACAACTCCGGCTATTTAAAAATAAATAGCCGGAGTGGGCCACCACCGTCTCTCGACTTGGCGTTGGCTGTCATTATTTTGATAAGCGCTTACCAAGTTAATTAAGGTGGGGCGGTCTTAGTTTAGATATTCACTGTAGCTCTCATATTCCGCAAAAATCGCCTCCTTGTTTAGAACTCCACTCCAAATCTTAAGCTCATCAATATCAGAGGACCAGTTTTCAGAATCAATAATTAAACGGTCTAAAACTGTTTCTGGTCTCAACTTCATCACAGGAACTTCTTTCCACAATTCCCCGTCAAAAAATAAGCGCCAGCGATAACGATAGGAATCATAAGTTATTGCCAGATGATGCCAATTCTTATCCTGAGGAAAATAATCTTTACCATATTCACCCAGAAATCCGCCCGCTCCATTAAAAGAATAGCTTGGGTTATAGATAGTGGGCATTAAAGTTATAATATCTCTTTCATCGCCCCCAAGTTTAAAATTAAAGCGCCCCTCATTCGGATAAGAAGTATTACGCCACCAAAAGGCCACTGATACATCTTTTAAAGGCATTTCTGTTAAATCCCAGAAAAAATCGCCCTCTGCCTTCAAACTACTATCAATAAAACCTTCCATATTCCAGTCCTGAACTTTGACTGTTAAATCATCGCCGCCAATCTCATCACGAGCAATCTCTTCATTATTTTCATCAAAGCGCCAATAATGCTCAAGCTCTGGTGCAAGTTGCGGACTCGGCCAAGTATAAGGATTAAAAGGCAGATTATAATCAAAAATTTGCTTCAATTCAGCCTCTGATAAAGGCCGTAACCACATTGCCAACTCGTCAATTAAAACCGCTGGTGTATTTGGTCTTAACTCAATCTCCCAATCAGTAAACTCAGGAATTATCCAAGTATTTTCGTAATAATATTTTTCCTGACCATCAAGATATAGAGCCCAGTAGCCGGCTGCTTGATTAACCACCAGGGCCACTTGATGCCACTCGTTATCTGCTGGCCAAACAAGATCATAGAAAATGCCGCCAGGCCCCGGAAAACCGCTTATTTCAGTACGATATTCATTTAAATTAAGAGCAAATTGTTGCGTTTCTGGATTGCGATTATTGAGACGCCAATCAATAAAGAAGTTCCCATAAACATCGTTTCGATAATAGAAAGCGATGGTAAAATTATTACTATCAAAATCTGAAGGCAAATCGCTTTTTAAGCCACGATTATCTTTATTTAACTTTAGGGCACAACCCCACTTTCCTATCCCCCATAAATCAGCCGCTGTCAGTGTTTTTGGGTGTGCACTTAGCGCCGCTAAAGCGTTGGCTTGTTTTGAACCGAAACATTCATCAAAATGCCATAATTGTGTCAAACTGTCAGAATCTAAACTAGCTGGATTAACAAATAGGCCCTCACCATCATCAATTAACTCCTCGGGGATAACGTCTGTTTCCCCTTCCTCGTTATTAATTTCTTCTTCAGAATTAGGCGGATTATTTTCTTCTTCATTAGCTTTAATCAATTCGTAGTCATAAGGAATTAGCAAAAAATCGTCACTATTATCCCCGCTGTCATATAGGCGCGGCCATAACTCCTCCAAGCCACCAGAAGACAAAGACTCAATCGTTGACTGAGCATTTGCTTTTCGCTCTAAAGCATAACCAGGGGTTAGTGCTGGCGCTGGAGCAGTTGAATAATACAAGGCCGAACCGTAACCTAACCGGTCAACAATATCAATATCGTCATCACTAGAAATCGCTCCCGTTCCTAAATAAAGTGTGTAGCCTTCTTCAGTCCAAGAAAAATTATCTCGCGTTGAAATTGCATCTGCTAAAGCTTTAACGCTCTCAGAAGCTGAAGAACGGACCACTAAATAGCTACTACCAGGAGCAATAATTGTTCCGCCCGGATAAAGGCCATGATTTTCATTGCCAAAATCCATAATTAAAATCGGGCTAGCCCCCTTAGCTTTAACCAAGCGATAATCGTGTGCTACTAAATCTAGGTCTTGGTCAGAAGCATTAACAATTTCTAGCCAATCATCAGTGCCATTACTATAAACCTTAGAAATTAACGCTCTCGGTGCCGGTAATACATCTGCTGGTTGATTATTTTGAGTGGGAACAGTATTTTCGGGGCCTTCTTCCTCGGTGGCTAGTTTTTTTAACTGATTAGTAACCGAGTCCTTAGGACTAGCAATTTTAAGAGGAACGTAATTATTTTTTGCCTCTGTTTTAACAGGCGTTTGCGAAACCTTTGTTTGTGACTCTGGATTAAAAGAAAGTGCTGGCGGCTTAGTATTTTTTTGAGGTGAAACCACTATTGGAGTTACCGCTGGAGTTGGGGCTGGAGCGGGAGGCGAAACAACTTTTGTGCCCGTTGTTTCTTTTTTTTCAACTACTAAAGGAGTTGAGCTATTTTTAGACAATGTCGAAGTCGGGGTTTTTGGGGTTGCTATTTCTTTGGGTGGATTAGAATCTTGGGGTATTGAAGTTTCCTCTTCTAAATAGACTAAACTATCATCATTTGGAGAAATAAAATCTTTAATAAAATTAAAAACTGTTGTCGCTTTATAAGCAATTTGTTTAACAGTAGAAACTGGATTATTAATTAAGCTCCACTTTAAAGCCACCTTAACTACGGGGACGCGACCGCGAACAGCTTCTGCCTTAAAGGCTGATTCTAAATCAATATCTACCGGCACCTCTAAAAGAGAGTTTTGGCGTTCTTGGGTTTGAGGAAAAAAAATAAAACGATCGCTGCCCTTTTCGATTCCGAAATCATAGCCGATTTTTTCTGGCAGCGGCAAAGTTAGCTGCGTTTTTCTCGCAATTTTTGAAAATTCCTTAGTTTCGGAAAAACAATCACCGCCCTGATTATAAAGACTGTGGTTATCAAATCCATCGGGAGTAATATCAATTGCATAATCGTCAGGCTCATAAACAAGGGTTGCTAAATCGGCCGGATTGTCACTATTAGCACTCTCATAAATCTTTTCCGCTAAGCCAACACAGGTCCACTCCGAATTACCAGGACCTTTTTGGTTTTTAAAATCAAAATCATAATCCATTTCAGCACGAGCTAGATTTTCCGCTAGAAGAGCCGCGCGCGCCCTTTGAGCGGGCGTGGAGTTTTTAGGAATTTTAGCGCTAATCAATTTTTCGCCCAAAGCAGTATTTACAAACTGATCAGCGGGGATTTTAATCGCTCCTTGGGGCTGCATTTCTACTACATAATGAACCCCTTCTTTCTGACCAATATAAACTCCGGTGTGACCGGAATAAAAATGCTTAGGAAAGCCGTTCTCAGTAATTACTAAAATATTAGTATTATAGCCATAGGCTAAACCATCAGAAGAAGTTCTAAACAAGAGCGTCCCAATCGGGAGCGCTTGAGCGGGTAAAGCGATTAAACTAAACCCCAAGCTTAAGAAAAAAATTAAAATTTTATTTTTTAAATGATTCATATATTTTTAAATAAAATCAGGCCTTAGGGCTAGCCAATCAAATAAAATCGTCTCCGCCGCTAAGTGCAGATGCGGATTAAAATTGTCAGTCTGTTCTACAATTATTTTTAGTAATTGCTTTAACTCCTCTGCTTGGTAATTTAAGTGGGCCGTCGGGGCTAGACCCCAAATAATCAGCTCCTTAAGTGAATCAGAACTAGCCTTACTTAATAAAATTTCTCGCCACAACGACAACGGCATTAAGGCCTGCGCCCTCTCTTTGTCGGGCAGATTAGCCCAAAGCAAATAGGCCTCTTCTCTTATTAAATCTGAGTAATCCTCGTTCTGAATAATTTCCTTAATTAATTCTTCTACTGCTGATTCCTGTTTGCCTAATAAATTTCTTAAAATTAAAAGTTGCTCATCGCTCTGCTGACTTATATAAAAACGATTTATTATTTCTGCTAACCAATTAGCGGGTGCTAACTCGGGCCAAGCCTGAACTAATGTAACCTGCTGCTCTAAATACGGAGCTGCGAGTAACAATTCTGGGCTAGGAGCATCCCAACCAGCTTCCTGCCAACCGCTAATTAGCAGGCGCCTAATTTCCGGATTAGTGCTAGAGGCTATTAAAGCTTTTTCTGTTTTAGAGAGCATTTCCCGGCCACCCGCAAAAATTAAAGCGGCATACTGCTGACGCTCTCTCTGGCAACTTTCCCGACAGGAACTTCCTTGGGCCTGGTCGCTCAGAAGATAATTAAGAGCAATCTGAGCCCGCAAAGGAGCTGGGTAGACAAGCCAATTTTTTCTCATAATTGGAGCCAAGAGCAAAAATAAACTTAAAAAGATTAAGCCGCCGATTAAATACCAGCGGTAAGAGCGCCAGAATTTAATAATCTTTATTCTTAAGGACAGTGTCCGCCATTTTTTTCTAGACATAAAAAACATCTTTAAAATATGCTTTTAGTCTAACAAGGGGCTAATCTAGAAACCTTGAATTTTTTATCAATTATTTCCCGCCAGTCTTTCAAAAAAACTTCAAACCTCAAAAAAAAAGAAAACGGTATCACCGTTTTCTTTTTAAAATTTTATTTTTTAGTGCTTACTTAGTCTTTTATCTGAACTAAGTTCTTATAAACCTTATAGGGATAAATTGTGAAGAAAGGCGACAGTAAAACCCAAATCAGATTCATCAAAAGATTATAAGATTCAAACAGCCAGCCGTTATCACTCATCCAGTAAAAAGGAATACTCAGTAAACCATAAACTAAAGACCCAATTAAAACCAAAAGGCAGAAGCGTCCAAAAACTGGCCACCAATAATTAATAACTAAGTCATAACTGCGCTCTATTGAGCTAAAAGGTCTTTTATCCTCGGCTACCTGAATATACTGAGCAAAGCCGTAATAAATTCCAAAAATTAAGGCCGGTAAGAGAAAGAGCAAGCCCCAAGCAAAAACCAAAACGGTTAACAAAACGCTTACGCCTAAAAAAGGTACCAAGTACTTATTAGATTTTTTGAAGCTTTCCTGAGGTGAGGGTTGATAATTTTCCTTAAGGAGAATAATACTTCCAATTTGCGCCCGTAAATTCCAGATAATCATTAAGGCGAAAGCCGCCAATAGTAGTACGGTTAAGATTCCTAAAACTCCAAAACCAATCAAACCTTCTTCAAATTTAATTAAAGCATTTAAAAATACAAAAATTAAAATTAGAAACGGAAGTGAGCCAATTAAACCGTAAATCAAAAGTTCAATAAACTTAAAAGCGTGTTTTTTGTAATCCAACCAAGTACCTTTTAATAATTCACCGCTGGGAATTAATTTTCTTTCTTTTTTGGTAAACAAGTTTTTTAATTTTTTCATAAGAGTAATGATATTATCTTGATGTCCAACCACCATCAACATAGAGCATTTCTCCGGTGATATATTTAGCCTCATCACTGGCTAAAAAGACGGCCGCCGCAGCGATATCATCCACATCACCAACCCGCCCCATAGGAGTACTATCGATGATTATTTTATTAAATTCTTTATTTTCCAAAATATTTTCAGTCATTTTAGTAGTAATGAAACCAGGAGCAATGGCGTTAACCCTAATCCCTAAAGAAGCTAACTCTAAAGCGGCCGTTCGAGTTAGCTGAACGACACCACCTTTAGCGCTACAATAACTAATTGCCCCAAAAAAACCAACCTTACCCAAAACAGAACTCATATTAATAATATTACCGGCAATCTTTAACTCTTTCATTTTTCGAGCGGCAGCCCGAGCGCCGTAGAAAACGCCGGTAAGATTAATACCGACAATCTTATCCCACTCCTCGTCAGTGGTTTCTACCAAGGTGTGAGAATCGCCAACGCCAGCATTATTAACCATTACATCCAAGCGGCCAAACTTATCAACCGCCGCTTGAACTAAGTTATCGACCTCGACGCTTTTAGAAACATCGCATTTCACATAAACAGCGTTCGGGTCAGTCAATTCCATTGTTTCCGATAAACTAGAAAAAACTACTTGCGCCCCCTCTTTGAGGAAGTGCTCGGCTATTGCCTGACCAATACCTGAGGTGGCGCCGGTGACAATCGCCACTTTTCCCTTCATTCTCATAATTTTTTAGTTAAGATATTTTTTTAAATAAGTTGCTAATTCAACTAAACGCTGGGAATAACCCCATTCGTTATCATACCACGCTACTACTTTTAGTAAATCCCCGCCAACCACTGTCGTTGAAGGTAAATCCACGATTGCGCTATGAGGATTACCGATAATATCTGAAGAAACAAGCTCATAATTACTCGCTTCAAGGATATTTTTTAAACTCCCCGAAGCCGCCTTTTGAAACTTTTTATTAACCTCCTCGGCACTAGTCTTCTTATTTAAAAGAAAAGTGACATCACACAAAGAACCAACCGGAACGGGGACCCTAATGGCCATGCCATCAAATTTCCCAGCTAAAGAGGGGATTGTTTCAGTTACCGCTACCGCCGCCCCAGTAGTGGTCGGGACAATATTAGCAGCCGCCGCCCGAGCCCGACGCCGATCTTTAGGGTGAGGTCCATCGACTAGATTTTGATCACCAGTATAAGCATGAATAGTGGACATTAAGGCTTTTTTGACACCAAACTCTTTAACAATAACTGAAGTAAGAGGTGCGAGACAATTGGTTGTACAAGAGGCACAGGAAATAATATGATCATTCTTTTTAATATTTTTTTCATTGACCCCCAAAACAATAGTCTTACAACCTTTTCCTGGGGCAGAAATAACTACTTTTTTTGCACCACTTTTTAAATGAACAGCCGCATCTTCAGCGCCTCTGAAACGACCAGTGCATTCTAAAACAACATCCACCCCCAATTTCTTCCAAGGTAAATTAGCGGGGTCCTTTTCGGCAAAGACTAAATAGCGCTGCCCCTTGATAACTAAGGCTTTCCCCTTTACGCTAATCGTTTTATCAAAGCGACCATAGCAAGTATCAAACTGTAGTAGTTGGGCCAAATCCTCAGCTCCGACCAAATCATTAATTGCTACCACTTGAAGCTCCGGATGCTCATTTAAAATAATCCGAAAGGCAGCTCGGCCAATTCGACCGAAACCGTTAATTGCCACTTTTAATTTTCTTTGCGCCATAAATTATTCTTAATAAAATTTTTTACTTTTTAATAATACCATAAAAAACCACAAAGCTCCAAAAGAAAGACCCCCCAAGGAGGGTCTTACTCTTAATAATGTTTCTTTTTTAAGAACCGCTTTTTTTTAAAAACCGGGTCTATTTTTTCTCGTCTTTTCACATCTTTAGCCTCAGAGCGCTCATCTTTATCTTTAGTAGCCGCTTTTTTCTGATGACGATTTAAATCAACTCTGACAATCAAATCACGCTCTCCTTCTTTACTGGCCGGAAATTTCACATCAACTGCTTGCTTAAGCGGATGATGGCTAATAACGACTCCGCGCTGACCATCAACATTTACCCGAGTGCCTATTGGTGGTAACTTCGCATTTAACTCTTTATAACCTTCATACTCAAAAGAGAGGCAACACATTAAGCGACCACACATTCCCGAGATTCGGTCACTCCCTCTGTGAACAACTTGCTGGGTCTCAGCCATTTCCGAGGTCACTGAAAAGAAATCTTTAACAAACCCCCGGCAGCATAAAACCTTACCACAAACCCCGCAATCGCCTAAAAAACGAGCCTCATCACGAGCACCAATTTGCGTTAAACGAATATTCTTATTAAGTCTGGCAGTTAAATTTTTTACCAATTCTCGAAAATCAATTCGACCATTAGCGGTAAAAGCAAAATTCAGACGATTACCGGACAAAGAAAAAGCGACATCAATTAACTTTAAATCCAACTGATAAAAATCTACCAATTCCTGACAAACCCCTAAAGCCGAAGCTTTCTCTTCAGCACTAGGAAGACGCTCTAAATCATTTTTATTAGCTCGCCTTTTGACCATTTTCAAAGGAGGGGCCTCAGGGTCTAAATCGTTTATCTCTTTTACCTTAAAAACTCGGCCCAAATCTTCACCGATTTCGGTTTCTAAAACAACATAATCACCGACCGCTAAAGTCGAGTCATTAGTTTCAAAAGTATAACTTTTATCCCAGGGGGTAAATTTAATCTGAACTAAGTTCATATTGATAACAAAACCGCGCCTTTTAAGGGCGCGGTTTTGGCTTGAATTTAAAGGCTGAAACGAGCAAAACCGAGCACCTGAGAATCACCGAGAATATCTTTAATTTTCTTCTTATCATCCTTGATGAATTCCTGTTCAACTAAGCAAACCTCGGTATAATATTTTCCCATTTTTCCGGCTAAAATCTTATCGATCATCTCGGTTGGTTTCCCTTCTTTAACTAAAATCTCACGAGCAATTTCCCTTTCTTTTTCTAATTCTTCAGTGCTAACTTCTTGAGAAGTAAGATATTTTGGATTAGTCGCCGCTATTTGCATAGCCACATCTAAAGCTAATTCACTTTTTCCGGCTTGATCAAGGGCCACTAAAACACCAATTCTTCCACCTAAATGAGAATAAGCCGCTACACTAGCTCCCTTTAAAATCGCCAAGCGATTAATAGCTAATTTTTCCCCAATTACGCCCGAAAGCTGATCAAGGGAATCCT
The DNA here is from genome assembly GCA_964514675.1 of uncultured Gammaproteobacteria bacterium. Taxonomy (GTDB): domain Bacteria; phylum Patescibacteriota; class Patescibacteriia; order Patescibacteriales; family UBA12465; genus JAEZRQ01. Next base: position 8,693 of record CAZERN010000015.1, read on the forward strand.
TAACAGTACTGCCGCCTAACTCTAGAGCTAGTAAAGCTTCTAGGTTTTCCGGCTGTTTCTCGGCAATTAAATCTAAAACTTGCTGAGAGAACTCCTGAAATTTCTCATTACGAGCAACAAAATCGGTTTCGGAGTTAACTTCAACTAAATAACCCTCACTAGCTTGATCATTTACTCTGACAGCAATCAAGCCCTCGCTGGCTTCACGGCCAGTTCGTTTAGCAGCCTTAGCAATTCCCTTCTTGCGTAAAATCTCAATCGCTTTTTCTAAATCACCAGCAGCCTCATCTAAAGCTTTCTTACAATCAACCATGCCAGCGCCGGTAATTTCTCTTAATTTTTTAATATTTTCCATAGTCTTATAAATTAATTATTAATAATTTAAGCCTCTTTTTTTCCTTCCTCCTTAACAGCTGGTTTAATTTGGCTTAGATTCTGGCGAATTGTCTCAGTAATTAAGGCAATTGTCTTTGTTGAATCATCATTACCGGCAATTGGATAATTAACCAAACCTGGATCAACATTAGTATCACAAATAGCAATAACAGGGATATTCTTAACGCGCGCTTCTTTAACAGCCGTCTCCTCTTCTTTAATATCCCAAACGAACAAAGCGTCTGGAAGTTTTGAAACACTAGTTAGGCCACCAACTTGCTCTTCCAATTTTTTAATCTCACGATCAAAATCAGAACGCTCCTTTTTAGTATAACGATCTAGACGACCGCTTTCTTTATCAGAAACCAGCTCTTTATATTTTTGAACTGATTTTTTAACCATTGCAAAGTTAGTTAAAAAGCCACCCAACCACTTACCAACAATATAAGGCTGGTTAATTGCTTTAGCCATTGCTTTTAAAGGGCCCTTAACTTGATTCTTGGTACCAACAAATAAGACTGACTTACCCTCACCAATTAACTGGGCCATAAAATCCAAAGCAGTCGCTAACTGGTCCTGACTTTTTCTTAAATCAATAATGTAAACCCCTTTTTTGTCAGCAAAAATAAAAGGCTTCATTTTCGGATGCCAACGGTTAGTTCGGTGACCAAAATGCATACCGGCCACCATCATCTCTTCTACACTTGGTAGTTTTTTGTTTTCCATATTATTTTTTCTTTTATCCCCTTTAGCGGGGCATCCATCGCCCGGTCGATTGACCAGAAAAAATGGCGATGTGTTATTTAATAAAAGTGATTAAACGCCGAGCGAAAATCACCAATTTATCTTAACTTAAGGCAAGTCTCTTGTCAACGCTTTTTTGCTCTGAAAATCAGCAATAAATGATTATTTTTGGTAAAAGTCGGTGAGTTCTTGATTATATAAAAGAGCGGCGGCATTGTATTCTTTTTGTTGCTGGCGATAACTTTCTAGCTCAGCATTATAATTAGTGGCTGCTTGGTTATAAACACCAACAGCAGCATTATAAGCACTAATATCCCCAGCCGCTAAATAAGCATCTAACTGAAGCCGGCTGACGCTTAAGGCTTCTTGTTCAATACTTAAGCGACTAACTAGCTCCTCTAATTCTTTTTTCTGTTCAATTAAAAGTGGGTACTGCTCTTTTAGGACCCTCGCCTTTTCTTTGGTTGCCGCCACTCCTTCATAGATAGCGCCTCCTGTTTTTTGGTAAATCTCTAAACGCCCTAAGTGATCGGCCGTAAATAAAACATCAATACCTTCCGTTCCGCCAACTGCTTGGCCAGAGGAAATCCCCGCCGGAACAACACCAAGGGGAAAATAATTAGTCGTTTCAACAAAACAATAGCCACTACCAGCGATAGAATCAGAGACCGGACAAGAAATTCCCACTGCGGAGTGATTTTCGTCTGGAAAATCTAAAATTGCCGCCCCATAACCCAGCTCTCTTAAAAGGCTAACCCCTAAAAAAGTCTTATCCGAACAAACTCCAGAATTTTTATAGACTGTTTCATAAGGATAATTTGGAACAATTGGCAGCTGAAATAATTTAGTCTCGTCATAAGGAATATATTGGACTAGGGCCAACAAAAATTCAGCTATTTGGTCACTACTCCAAGCTCGCTCGGCACCAATTTGACGACCATATGACACTAAGTCTGCAACCAGGGTATCGCCAGGTTTAGATTTCAAAAATAAACCATAAAAAGTTTCTCTAACAGCCGGAATATCAGCCTCATTGTTATAATAAAAAACTTTTAGACTGTTGGCGTAATCGTTATTTAACTGACTGGATAAATTAAACTGTCGTTGGTAGCTTTCTTGCTTATACTTCCAAGTTAAAGCGCTAGAATAATCTGAGTTTGGGGCTACTTCTGACGGCGGCTGAGTAATGGGTGGGGTAAGGACCGGAACACTAACTGCCGGAACGCTGACCGCGGGAATTTTGTCTAAATCAACATTAGTAATTCCCAAACCTTGATTACGCAGAAGCT
>CAZERN010000016.1:0-10999 GCA_964514675.1 uncultured Gammaproteobacteria bacterium
TAGCAATTGGATCAATTAATTCTTGAGGAAGATTAAACTTTTTGGCGATGTCACGCCCAATCTCTGTGTGAGTACCCTGAACTTCATGGTCAACAGCTTTGCCAATGTCATGGAGTAATCCGCCCTTCTTCGCCAAAGTCACATCAGCGCCTAACTCTTCAGCAAGAATTGCCGCTAGTTGGGCAACTTCTACGGAGTGATGGAGAGTGTTTTGACCATAACTGGTTCGGTATTTTAAACGGCCGATAATTTGTACTAATTTGGGGTCAAAACCAGCCACCCCAACTTCATAAAGTGCTTCTTCGCCGGCTTTTTTAATGTCGGTGGCAATATCTTTTTTGGCATTTTCCACCGCATCTTCAATTTTAGTTGGATGGATGCGGCCATCTTTAATTAAATAGTCTAAAGTTTTTTTAGCAATATGGCGGCGAATTAAGGAGAATCCAGAAATAGTAATCGCGTTTGGTGTGTCGTCAACAATAATTTCGGTTCCGGTTAGTTGCTCAATTGACTTAATATTTCTTCCTTCGCGGCCAATAATCCGTCCCTTCATTTCATCGTTAGGTAAATCAACTGTGGTAGTTGTTAACTCAACGGTGTAATTAGAAACTGTTCGTTGCATCGCTAAAGCCATGATGTCGCGAGCCTTATCAGCAAGCCGCTCATCCCCCTCATTCTCTAATTTTTTTAAGCGAATCGCTAAATCGTCGCTACACTGAGCTTCAATTTTTTTTAAAAGAACCTCTTTAGCTCCTTCGGGGCTTAAATCGGCAATTTCTGCTAATTTCTTTTCTTGTTCTTGTTGAACGGTCTTTATTTCATCTTTGATATTCTGGACTTCAGCTACTTGGTCGTAGAGCTTTTGCTGCTTTTCTTGAAGATCAATAAGTTTTTGGGAAAAAGAATTTTCTCTTTCTTCAACGCGGGCCTGAGCTTGGTTTATTTCTTGCCTTCGCTGAGCCTCCTCTTTTTTAGAATCTTCAATTACCTTGAGCGCTTTTTCTTGGGCCTGGAGTAAAATTTCTTTTTCCTTTAAGGCCGCTTCGTCTAATAATTTTTTTGCTTTCTGTTCTGATCCGCTTAGTTTTTTAGCACCGACGTTTTTATAGATTAAATAACCAATAAAAAAACCGCCGACTAAAAACAAAGCATAAAGAATATATTCCATATGATTGCGGTTGTTTTTAGAAAAACCGACGGCCGACGCGCCTACTCCTAATTAAAAAATTAGAGTTAGAAAAATATTATATTGATAGCTAAAAATCGGAAACAGGAGATAAAAAACTAAAAATATTAAGCGACGGTAAACAGGGGTTAAATTCCAGAAACAACCTAATTAAAAATCTTACAGACTTACTCTAGCATTAAAAGGTGACTTTGTAAAGATGGAATTTTGGTATTTTTAGCCCCTAATGTTTGACGGAAAACCCTAATTAGCGTAAGATTTAGGGAGTTTCTGGCGACTGACGCCTGATTTTAATTGATAAAATTATGAATATTTCCGAATTAGCGCGCCAATTGAGAGTAAACCCCCAAGAACTCAGAGATCTTTTACCTAAGATTGGCTTTAATATTGGTCAAAAAGCCATTAAGATAGATAACAATACCGCAAAAAAAATTATTAAGAATTGGCCGGTTTTTAGACGACGTTTAGAAATGGAGCGGGCAGCAGCTTTTGCTAAAGAGCGCGAAGAGAAAGATTTGCCCAAAGAAAAGAAGCCAATTACTGTTCCCGCGACAATTACGGTTAGGAGCTTTTCTGAATTAGCCGGGATTCCGGTTAATCGGGTTCTCGCGGAATTAATGAAAAATGGTGTTTTTGCTTCAATTAACGAAAAAATAGACTTTGATACGGCCTCTATTATTGGAGCGGGGCTTAATTTAGAGGTTCAAGCTGAACTGGAAACAGACTTAGTTGAAGGAGTTGATGAGGAAAAAAAATTACAGGGAATCATTGATCAAGAAGAAAAAGGTGATTTACAAGATCGGCCGCCAGTAATAGTTGTGATGGGGCACGTGGATCATGGTAAAACTAAATTATTAGATTCGATTCGTTTAACTGATGTTGCGGCCCAAGAGGCGGGCGGAATTACTCAGCATATTGGGGCTTACCAGATTAAACGCCAGGGAAAAGAAATGACCTTTATTGATACTCCTGGGCACGAAGCTTTTACCGCTATGCGTAGTCGCGGCGCCAAGGTTGCAGATATTGCCATCCTGGTTGTTGCTGCTGATGACGGCGTTAAGCCGCAGACTGTGGAAGCTTGCCGGATTATTGAGGCTGCTAAAATTCCTTTTTTGGTGGCGATTAATAAGATGGATAAGCCGGAAGCCAATTTAGATAAAACAAAACAAGAGCTATCCTCCGTTTTAGGGATTACCCCCGAAGATTGGGGCGGAAAAACAATTTGTGTTCCGATTTCCGCTAAAGACGGTTTAGGGATTGAAGAGCTTTTAGATGTGGTTTTGCTGCTAGCGGAAACAGAAAGTAATGCTATGAAAGCTAATCCTGATGCTTTGGCGGCGGGGACAGTTATTGAGTCAAATATTGATAAAGGGGCTGGTCCGGTGGCGACAATTTTAATTCAAAACGGCACCTTACATGTTGGTGATCAACTTTGCTTTAATGAAATTATTTATGGCAAGGTTAAATCTTTAAAAAACTATTTAGGTGAAGAGATGGTAGAGGCTGGACCATCGGTTCCGACTAAAATTCTTGGCTTAAAAATCTCTCCGGAAATTGGGGATATTTTAGAAGTTGGCAGTGGCACTCGGGTTAAAAATAAAAGAATTAGAACTGCCTCTGGGCAAACAGTGAAGTCAGCAATGTCGATGGCCTCTTCGGAGACTGATGATGATGTTCCTCAAATTAATCTAATTATTAAAGCGGACTTCTTGGGGTCAGCAGAAGCGATTGAAGAATCTCTGATGAAGTTAAATACCGAGAAAGTTAGAACAAAAATTTTGGCTAAAGGCTTGGGTAATATTACTGAAGGCGATGTTCGTCGCGCTGAAGATTCGGGGGCGGAAATTGTCGGTTTTAATGTTCGTTTGACCGCGCCGATTGAAAATTTAATTCGGGAAAAGGGTGTGTCTATAAAAATATATTCAGTTATTTACGATTTAATAAAAGATATACGTGAGAAGATGAAAAAGATGATTAAGGTTGAAACGAAGCGGGTTGATGAGGGGCGAATTAAGGTTTTAGCAATTTTTAGAACCGAAACCGATAGTCAAATCGTGGGTGGGCGTGTTTTAGATGGTTATATTAGAAGTGGCAGCTCGGTCACAGTTAAACGCGATGGGGAGATTATTGCAACTAAAAAAATTTCCCAACTACAGAGCGGCAAACAAGATGTTAAAGAAATTGAAACTAATGATGAATGTGGTCTTTTCTTTGAGGGGGCGCCAGTGATTGAGGAAGGTGATATTTTAGAAGCTTATCATGAAGAGGAGATTAAGAATTAAAATTTATGTCACAAGATCGCTTAAATCATGTTTTACGAGAAGGGCTAGCCGGAGTAATTAGCCGCGAAGTGGCTTTGCCGGGGGTTTTAATTACGGTTGTTTATGTCTTAGCCTCTGTTGACCAGAAAGCAGCCACAGTCGGCATTTCTGTTTTACCAGACAACCAAACAGGAACCGCCTTAGCCGCTCTTAAAAAGTCTGCTCGGTTTATTGCTGCCGCTTTAGCTAAGAAGGTCCGTCTGCGCCAGATTCCTCGTCTTAATTTTGTTTTTGATCCTACAGAAAAAGAAGCGGCGGCGATGGAAGAGTATTTGGATAATTTAGAGTAGGATTTTTAAAATATGGTCATTTTTTAGTCCAGCTGGGAAGGCTGGACTTTTTGTTGTTTTGCTATTAAGATGATAAGCTTTGGATAAAATTGGTGATTTTAAAAATAATTATGGCTAAGCTAGAATCCACTTACAAAGAAATTTTTCAGAATTTTGTCACCGCTACTAATATTTTAATTATTGGGCATCTTAGTCCGGACGGGGATGCCCTGTCTTCTGTTTGTGCCTTATTAGAGCTCGCGGAAAGATATGATATTTCTGCGCGAGGTTTTTGTCAGGGGTGTAAAAGTGCTGGCGCTTTTGATTATTTGCCGCATATTCAGAAAATAGCGGCTAGCCCCGAGTCTTTAGGTGAGCTTAAAAACTATAGTGTTATTATTGTGGTTGACTGTGGCTCTTTGGCGCGCACCAATTTAACTGAACAGGTTGTATCCTTAAAAGAACAGTCGAAACGACCACTCCTAATTGAATTTGATCACCACCCTAACAGTGAGCATTGGTCAGATCTGGAAGTACGTTTACCAGAAAAAGCAGCTACTACTGAAATTATCCACGATTTTTTGAAAACTAACGGGGAGGAGATTAATCGTGATTTAGCCGATTGTATTTTAACGGGGCTGCTTTCTGATACAGGCAATTTTTTATACTCCAAAACTAGTACTGACAATTTAAGTATTGCTTCAGACATGGTTGCTTGCGGTGCCAGGTTCACTAAAATTGTTAACTGTTTGATTCACAATCAGAGTTTATTAACAATGAAGCTTTGGGGTTTAGCGTTTAATAATTTACGGCTTAATAAAAAATACAACTTAGCTTTTTCTGTTTTGACTCGCCCGGAGGTTGATGAGATTTTAAAAACAGCGACCAGCGAAGAATTGGATCGTTTTTCCGGTCAAGATATTTTTGGCGAGATTGCCGGCTGGTTGAGCAATATTTCCGGAGTGGCCGCAATTATGCTTTTACGCGAAGAACCCGAAGGTTTAGTGAAAGGTAGTTTGCGCAGCGCCCAAGATGGTGTCGATGTTTCAAAATTAGCGAGAAAGTTTGGGGGCGGTGGTCATCCAAAAGCTTCCGGGTTTACCCTTAATGGGCATTTATTAAAAGATGATGATAAGTGGAAGATTGTTTAGTTAAAATTATTTACAAAGTTATTAAAAAAAGAGCCGACCTGAGGTCAGCTCTTTTTTTGTTTGCGATTAGCTTTTCTCCAGGCAGCAATTTTTCCATGATCGCCGGAAAGTAAAATCTCAGGAACAGGATATTTTTTATCATCTACTTCGATAACTGGTGGTTTGGTGTATTGTGGATATTCTAAGACTCCGGCTTCTGAATGAGACTCCTCAGCTAAGCTGCCTCTATTTCCTAGAACACTGGGGAGTAACCGAGAAATAGAGTCCATAATAATTAGGGCTGGTAATTCGCCGCCAGTTAAAACATAGTTACCGACGGAAATTTCTTCATCAACAAAGTTAAGGACCCGCTCATCAATACCTTCAAAGCGCCCGCAAACAAAAATAATTTCTTCTAGCCCGGCATACTCTTGAGCTTTCGCTTGTGTCCAAGTTTCACCGCTTGCAGATAACATCACAACCTTCCTTTTTTTAGCAGAGCTTTTCTTTTTAACATCATTTAAAGCTGTCTGCCAAATATCAGCTCTCATAATCATGCCAGCGCCACCACCATAGGGGGTGTCGTCAACGCTGTGATAATTGTCAGTACTCCAATCCCTTAAATCGTGAGCCTGAAAATTAATTAACCCCTGATCTTGGGCCCGCTTTAAAATTCCGGCCTGGAAGTAGGAATCAAAAATTTCTGGATAAATAGAGATGGCTTGAAAATTCATAAATAGATGTTTAAAAATGGTCTAAGTTCATTATAACAGAAAAGCCCCGCGGAGCGGGGCTTTTCAAGTTGATAACTTATTAGATGCGCAAATCGTCAATAGCTGATTCTAAATCGCCGCCTTCAGTAGGAGCGGTTTCGGTTCTTTCAGCTGTTGGGCGCTGTTCGTATCTCTTGCCGCCCTCTGGATCATAAATTTTTAAGTTTACGCGAGAGTTGTTCTTAGCACCAACGATTTTTAATAAGGTGCGAATTGCTTGCGCAGTTTGCCCCTTACGCCCGATGACATAACCCATGTCTGCCGGGTTGATTTTTAGGGTCAAGAGCACACCCATTTCATCTACCGTACGATCTACTTGGACATCATCGGGGTTGCTGACGATGTTCTTAACGATCATTTCTAAGAATTGCTTGTCTTGAGCTTCCATAGTTTTATTTTTTCCTTTCCGGTTTAATGTAGACATCAAACAAAAAAGAAAGTTAATTATATAAATAACTGCTAAAAGCAGCTAAGTAATAAGTTTAAGCAGCTGTTTCTTCTGGTTTAATTTCTTCTTTAACAACCTCTTCCTCTGGTTTAATTTCTTCTTTAACAACCTCTTCCTCTGGTTTAATTTCTTCTTTAACAACCTCTTCCTCTGGTTTAATTTCTTCTTCAAGAGGTTCCTCTGCTGGAGTTTCCGAAGCAACAGCTTTTTCCGCTTCTTTTTGTTTATCTGCCTTCGCCTTTCTTTGGGCTTGGCGTTTTTCGCTGGTCTTAGTTTTTTTCTTCGGAACAATTTTCTCCCGATCAATAACGCCGTGAGTAACTAGTAAATTATTAATTGTATTAGTCATTTGCGCTCCCTTTGAAAGCCAATAAGTAACACGATCATTTTTTACTTGTAGCTTCTTTTGATGCTGATCGTAAGATCCTAGAACTTCTAAGGCGTGACCATAAGGATCGCGGCCTTTTTCAGTAATAATTACTCGAAACAGTTTGTGATTTTTCTTTCCTAACTTGGATAATTTGATGGTTAACATAATTCTTTGTTGTCTATCAGTTATGGCCAAAACGGCAATTAATAAACCAATTCTAACCAAATGCTGAGAAAAAGTCAATTTTTAAGAGCGTGGTCTAAAGGGTTTTGAGCTCTGACCACGAGAGCCACCAGGGCGATTGTTAAAACGACTAGGAGTTCTTTCAAAACTGCCACCCCCTTGGGATTTACCCTTTTCTTCCTTCCAAAGGTGTTCGTTTTCAGCTAAACCCTTCATTGTTAAATTAATGCGTCCTTGATCATCAACTTCCCGAACCCTGACGGTTACCTCATCGCCAACATTGATAAAATCACTTGGCCTTTCAACCCGGTAAGGAGCAAGTTCGCTTACATGGACCATCCCATCTTGATTGGGAGTTAAAGCCACAAAAGCGCCAAAGTCTAATAAGCGGACAACTTTACCCTTTACCTCGTCACCAACTTTAAACTCCTTAACAATGTCTTGGAGGCGAGATAGAGCTAAAGCAACCATCTCGGCATCGCTACCGCAAACCATTACCAAGCCATCATCTTCAATATCAATACTGACAGTGCCGCCGGTTTCATCAATAATTCCATTGATGGTTTTGCCGCCGGGGCCAATAATGGCACCAATCTTTTCTGGATTAATTGAAAAGCTGGTAATTCTTGGGGCATAAGGAGATAATTCCGGTCGTGGTGCAGCAATAGCGGTCTTTAAGACTGTTAAAATTTCATTTAAAGCGGTTCGTCCTTGAGAAATTGCCTGTTTAATCATTGTTGCATCCAAACCAATACTCTTAGTATCTAATTGAATAGCGGTTAATCCAGTGTCTGTTCCGGTAATTTTGAAATCCATGCCACCGTTGCCATCTTCTAAATCTTGGATATCGGTAATAATTTTCCATTGACTCATGTCAGGAAGAGAGGCTAAGCCAATAGCGATTCCAGCCACTGGTTTTTTAAGTGGTACACCCGCATCCATTAAAGCTAAAGTAGAGGCGCAGGTTGAAGCCATTGAGGAGGAACCGTTGGAACCTAAAGTTTCGGAAACCACCCGGATTGTGTAAGGAAATTCTTCTTTTGTTGGCAGTAAAGGCATAATTGCTTTTTCCGCTAAAGCACCGTGGCCGATTTCGCGGCGACCAGTGCCTCGTAAAGGGGAAACTTCACCAACTGAATAAGGCGGAAAATTATAGTGGTGCATGTAACGCTTTTTGCTGGCCCCCTCTATCCCTTCTAAAGATTGTTCTAATCCTGGGGCACCTAAGGTGACAATAGACATAACCTGAGTTTCACCACGGGAGAATAGGGATGAGCCATGAACACGCGGTAAAATAGCTATATCGGCCAGTAAGGGGCGAATTTCAGTTAATTTGCGACCATCAACGCGGCGATCTTTTTCCAAGATAGCACGAGTAATTTCTTCATCAACCATGTTTTCCACTAACTTTCCAATTACCCACTGACGTTCAGGGCGACTTATTTTTTGATCAAATAAATGTTGGTCTAACTGTTTTTTTATTTCTGCTACCGCAGCCTTTCTCTCTTTTTTGGTGTAATAGGAAGCATCAAACAGAATTCCAGGAACAAGCGGTTTTAGCCAGGCGGCTGAATCAGTTAGTAATTTTTTCCTTGTTTCTTCGGCGGCTATTTCTTCAGCTGTTTTCAATTCTTCGGTTTTTTCTTTTAATTCTGGCTTCAGTTTGGCCTTCATTTCATCGATTAAATCTAGAGCGCCTTGCATCTGGTCTAAGCCAGCAACAATTGCCTCAGAGACTACCTCGTCGGCGATGTCGGTGGCGGCTGCTTCCAGCATTAACAAGCGTCCACTAGTTCCAGAAACAATAATATCCAGGTCGCTTAGCGCCTGTTGTTTGTAGGTTGGGTTAAAGACAAATTGCCCATCAATGCGGCCAATACGAACGCCGCTGATTGGTCCGGCCCAATCAACCCCAGAAATTGCTAGAGCTGCTGAGGCAGCTATTAAGGAAACAACGTCATAATCATTTTCATTATCTACTGCTAAAACGGAGACGATTACTTGAATGTCACGACGATCGTCCTGGTTAAATAGCGGACGGATTGCTCGGTCTATCATTCGGCCAGTCAAAACAGACTGGTCGGTTGGCCGACCTTCGCGTTTTACCCACTGAGAACCCTTAATGATTCCAGCGGCGTAAAGCTTTTCTTCAAAATCAACCATTAAGGGGAAGAAATTAACCCCTTCGCGTTCACTTTTGGCTTGAACGACATTAGCCATGGCGACAGTTTCGCCATATTGAACCGTTACTGAGGCGTCCGCCTGAAGCGCAACGCGACCAGTTTTAATAGTGAGCTCATGGCCCAACCACTCGGTCTTAAAAATCTGTTCGGTCATACATTGTGGTTCTGGCCGTCAAATTAAAGGACTGTAATAACTTACAGCACTAAGTATTTGCCGGTCAGAACAATATTAGATTATTAAATTATTTAATTTTTAATTGTCCTCGTCCTAATAAAAATTTAGGGCTAGAAGATAAGTCGGTAAAATCATCGGATTCTTCAATTAAGCGGGCGGAGCAAGTTTTTCTAAAAGCCATGACTTCAACTAAGCAACCTTTATTATTTTGTAAATAAGAAAGTAACGGCAGGTAGTCGCCATCTCCGGAAACCAAAATAATTACATCGAGTTTGTCAGCTAGGCGAATCGCGTCTAAAGCGATTCCGACATCCCAATCTCCTTTTTTGGCGCCGCCAGCAAAAGTTTGTAAGTCTTTCATTTTAACTTCAAAGCCTTGTTGGCTTAAAGCTTCAAAAAAATTCATTTCGTCCTCATTATCACTTTTTATAACATAAGCAGTGGCCCGGATAAGTTTCCGGCTGGCCACTGCTTCGGTGAGAACATTTTTGAAGTTAACGCGGCGATTGTATAAATTCTTGGCAGAGTGGTACATGTTGGAAACATCTACCAGGATACCAATTCTTTGCTCAGAGTGTTTAATCATATGGGCCGCTATTTATTTTATTCTTCGTCAATCTTTTCCTCTTCGATATCACTTAAATCTTTTGGTTCTTCTTCAACCTCCTCGTCCTCGTCATTCTTAGTGGGGGCATAACGGCTTTGTTTCAATTTTTCTTCTTCTTCTTCAGCAATTAGCTTGTCTGCAATTTTTAACTTTAATCTTGTGGCCAACTCTTTGAACTGTTCTGCGCTTTCTTTCTGTAGGTACTTAAGGAATTTTCGGCGCTCGCTTACTTTCTTTAAGAGCCCTCGTCGGGAAGAGTTGTCCTGCTTATGCTGCTTTAAGTGATCGGTTAACTGCTTGATTTCCTCGGTTAGGATAGCAATTTGAACCTGAGTAGAGCCGGTGTCATTTTCATGAACCCGAAACTTTTTAATGATTTTTTCTTTAGTCTTTTTATCTAACATAGAATAAATATTAGGGCTAAATCCAAGAATCTCGGCGACTAATCGACGAATCCTAGATTAAGTCCTCTTAAAATTATTATTTAGTAACTTTATTAGCACGCTTAGCTAAGCGTGATTTTTGTCTGGCAGCAGTGTTCTTTTTGATAATACCTTTTTTAGCGGCCTTATCAATTAGTTTGCTGGCCACAGACAGGCCCTCAGAGCTAAGCTTCTCGCCAGCGATAATCGCCTTGTTGCTGGTTTTAATTACTTCCTTCATGGCTTTCTTTACCTTTTTGTTGTCTGCTTGGCGTTTAACGCTTTTGCGCAACTCTTTTTTAGCCGATTTTTTATTAGGCATATTCGATACTGAATTTTATATTTTTTAGTTTATCTAAAACAAGTAGATGCTACCAAGAATTTAAATAAAAATCAAGAGCTTGGCAACCTTTTCCCAATTAAAAATGATTTTGATAAATTGGCCTATTTAGAGGATAAATTACAAAAGGAAAAGTAAAGGCTATAACAAAACCACCGCTCAATGAGCGGTGGTTGGCTTTATGTGTCGGGGTGCTGGGAATTGAACCCAGTCAACATGCTCCCAAAGCATGCGTACTACCGGTATACGACACCCCGTTTCTAAAAAAACTCGGAATCCGAGTTTTTTGTGTGCCCCGGGTCAGAATCGAACTGACGACACAAGGATTTTCAGTCCTTTGCTCTACCACTGAGCTACCGAGGCGACTTGTTGCGGGGGTCGGATTCGAACCGACGACCTCCAGGTTATGGGCCTGGCGAGCTGCCAACTGCTCTACCCCGCGATCAAATCAAAACAGTGTTTGATTATTTTTAATTTATTCAGCCGCTTTTTTACTTTAAAGTGGATGGTAAAATCGTTCTTTTAAAAAACCAATTAAAGTGGGCAATGGAGGACTCGAACCTCCGACCTCAACATTATCAGTGTTGCGCTC
>CAZERN010000017.1:0-10959 GCA_964514675.1 uncultured Gammaproteobacteria bacterium
GATATTTTAAGGCTGCCTCTTTGAAGTTAAAGATATATTCTAAATACTCTTCTGATAAAACCAAATTACCCGATTTAATCATTTTCTTCTGGGACTGGTTTTCAATCACTGGCAAAAGACCAAAATCTTCAGGGCTTACCTCTTGATCATTAATGATGTAGCCACTGGAGTCACTATAATAAGTCTTCCCTTCCTCAATCCAAATAAAGGCATAAGGGCGTTCTTGAATATTAATAATAAGCTCATTAGGAAAATATTTTTTAGTAATTTTTATTTGGGAAAAATTAAATTCTTTAAGGAGTTCTTCGGCGCCTTCGTTAGTGTTAAAAAGGAAAATATTTTCTCTCTTAAAGAAGTGCCCAACCGGTTCAGCCATCTGTTTATTGACGCTTTCTAAAATAGCACTTTCTGGCAGCCGACCTAAGCCGTTAACTTTTAAGCTGCTGATATTAGACCAAGGAGCGCTTAGTAAATAAACAATAGCAAAACCTAAAATTGGTAATAGTAACAGCCAGAGCCGCCACCAGCGTTTCTTTTTGCCCCCCTCTTTTTTCTTAAAAAAAGGATTGTCCAGTTTTTTCTTTTGATAATCCCGTTTAATGGATGAGCGCTTTTTCTTTGATTTTTTCTTCATAAAAAAACGCATAATTATACAATAATTCGACGAATATTAGCTTTTAAACCGGTTAAAAATTCATACTCTATCATTTCCGCTTGAGCGGCCAGATTAACTAAACTATTACTTTGAGCTGAATTAGCGCTAATTAGCTGAACCTCAGCCCCCAAGGGTAATCTTCTAACGCCGCTAGCAAGACAGCTTGAGTTCATACAAATTTTTCCAGCGACTAAAAGGCGTTCTTTTTCACAATAGAAAATTGCTTGATCAGAAAGACGGCGCGGCAAACCCTCATAATAACCAAAAGGGATAACCGCAATGTTTTCCTCGGCTGAAGCCAGATAAGAACCATTATAAGAAACTTTTTCGCCGGGAGAAACCTTTTGTTGAGCAACAACGCGGGAATAAAGTTCTAGAGCTGGTTGTAAAAGTGAGGCGACCTCTTTAAATTTTGGATGGTCTTTACTTAGAGGGTTATAACCATAAAGAGCTAGGCCACTACGAAAAGCTGTTAGTTTGTAGTTTTTTAAAGTAAAGATACCCGCCGAATTGCCAAGATGAATCCAACGCGGTCTTTGGCCAGCTCGTTCTAAGAATTTTAAGGCCTCTAAAAACTTTTCTAACTGGGCTTCGTTCTCTGGACAAACCTTATCAGCGCTAGCTAAGTGAGAGCAAAGACCAATAATCTTTAGCTGTGCTAGCTTCTTTTGATTGTTTTTTAAAAAACCCGGTAAATCTTTAATACCTTCACGGTTCATGCCGGTATTTAAAAATAAATGAATTTTAGCTCCTCGCGGCAGAACACTTAAGACTGCTTCATCGGCAACACAGAACTGATAGCGTTTAGAGGTCGCGTAAGTATAAACTTTCCGCGGCATCCGACTTAAAATTAAAATATCACGCTTAAAATATTTTTTAACAATTTGCGCTTCAGGAAAAGAATCGACGGCCACTATTGGCGTATCCGTTTCATTTAAGATTTGTGCCAATTCTTTTAACCCGTGGCCATAAGCGTTGGACTTAAGGACTGGGAAAATAGCCGCTTCTGGCTGCTGCTTCTTTAGGTTTTCATAGTTTGCTAAAACCGCCGCTTTTTTAATTTCTAAACGGTTAAGGGTTTCGTAATTTAGCTTAAAAGCTTGGCGCAATTTATTAAACATGAAAATAATTTTAAGGGGCAACAACTCCCTGCCCTTGATTTAATTTATCAGCTGTTAGGTCGGTGGTGATATTTGGTAAATTACCAGCTAATTGTTGACCAGTGAATGAATCAGTGGCGATATAAGAAATACTACTTAATAAGGTGGGAATTTGACCAATTTGCTCTTCAGTAGGGATTAATTGAATATTAAAACCAGCGCGGTTATCTTTAGCTAAAGCGGGTAATTCTGGGATAATCCAAGTTAAACGCCGAGTTGTCTCGTCATAAATCAAATCCCCTTTACTGACCGTCCGGCCAGTACCTAAACTAAGACCATCAGCTAGATGGGCTGTTAAAGTAAAGTTTTTTACAATGTTTCCCTCGTTTTCAACATTTAAAAAGATCCAATAGTTTGTTGGCAAGCCAACCAATGGAGGCAGCGGGCCTATTCCTAATTGATCGCCATGATCACTGTGATAATAAGCAGCCGCATCAACATTAAACTCACTAATTAAAGCAAGGGGTTTAAGTTCTTGGCTAACAACTTTTTCCTGCCCCTGCTGTTTATACTTAGCTACTAATTCCCAATTAATTACCCGATCGTCTGTAATTGGAGTCGCCGTTAATCTGGATTGAATTTTAATTTTTTGTCCCGGTCTTAAATTTTCAATACTTAAATGATCGCCGCGTGATTTAATGTCTGTCGGGAGAGAGGACCCTTCTTCGCCCTCTTTACTGATAACAATGATTTCGGTTGCACTAGCGGAAACAATTCTAAATTTTGCGCTTGGGCTTAAAAATTGAATATCAATTTCTTCCATATCCTTTAGGTCCGGATTTTCTAGCTCGACTTCAAAATTAAAAGCTTGACGCGCGTTAATGTTGCCAGAGAAAAGGGGTTCAACTAAATTAATCGCTTCTTCACTTTCAGCCGGAACTTGGATAATGTGCGGAACTGGAGTCGTGTCAATTACTGGCGGTACTTGTTTTTTTATGATAATTAAACCAACCCCTAAGGCGATAATTAAAACAAGTAAAAAGATATCGGTAATTAAATGCCAGCGGTATTTTTTGAAGTAGTAGCGCTGTTTTCTTTTGCGCCACCAATTTTTTAAAAAGTTTGCCATATAATTTTAATCTAATAGAGTAGCTAAAATATCTAAACGACCGTCTTGATTTAAATCATCAACAGACACTAAGAGGCCGCTGGTTAGGTTTCTATCATAGGCCATAAACTGGGCCTTAAGATTACCCTGCCCGTCAAAAACACGCACCTGGGGAGAGCCGCCCGGACCAGGACCAGTAATAATTTCCGCTTTACCATCGCCATCTAAATCACCAACTGCCACATTAACGCCACCTCGAAAATCTTTGTCATAAGCCATAAACTGAGCTTTAACCCGGCTTTGACTATCAAAGACCCGAACATGGGGACCGCCACCAAGACCAGCACCACTAACAATTTCCGCTTTGCCATCACCATCTAAATCACCGACCGCAATATTAACACCGCCACGGAAAAGACTGTCATAGGCCATAAAGGCGCCCTTTACTTGCCCGGAGTTGTTAAAAATTCTTATTTGAGGACCACCTCCCCGTCCGGCTCCAGTGATAATTTCGCTAGAACCATCACCGTTTAAGTCGCCAAAACCCATTGTAAAGCTGCCATTCCAAGAACCAAAAGGGCGGAATTTTAAAGTTTCCCGACCATTGCTGCTAATTTTCATTTCCCCTTTTTCAGCGACAGCTATTTGTTCGGCCCCTGTTCCAGAAAAATCAACTTTCAGTAAACCACTCCGACCTGAATAGTTATCTAAATAGGCAAAAAAACCATTAACAATTTGAGTTCCAGAAGTATCAAAAACACGATAAAAATTTCCATTAATAAAATTAGAACCGTTAATTATATTCGGTCGCTTGAGCAAAATCAAACCGTCATTAGGAGCCAGACTAATCCAATTCACTCTTTGACCATTATTAATAACCGGATCCTGATTACCACGTAAGCGTTCAAATTCCTCTTTAGTGAAGACATAGCGTTGGGTTTTGTTCGTTGAATTAAGAATCGCTACTCCACTAGAAAAATCACGCCGCCACAGACCTGGTTTTATCGTTTTATTTTGGCGGTCTAATAAATTATAGGGAGTGTTTTGTGGTGCTCCTAAATCAATCTCATATTCATCATACCACCAGAGGCGGCCGTGATCTAAGGGGCCATAATCAAAGCTGTAATAAGCATTGCCCATTAAAGCGTTGCTTAGACCGTAACGAAATTTTTGATAATTATTAGCTTCACCAGCGGCAGCATTTAAAACATTATACTGCTGGCCATTATTAGAAAAATTCAAATAGTTCTTCATGACCGCACTCCAATCACCACCACTAACCCAAGGGGTGGGAAAATCTTCAACCATCCAACCATCCAAAAGTTTTTGATATTGACTGTGCCAACTACCGTTACCTAAAATAACCGCCTCTGGCCAAGTCTTTTGTGTTTCGGTAAAAATCTTAGCCATTCCATTTACCCAGGCGGTATTTAATTCATAAGCACTGCTTTTATAGCCATTATCGCGCAAAGAAACATTGCCACCATTAAACCAGGCCGCGCCATCCCAAACATTATCAAAAAAAACGCCATCCCAATAGCCGGAATTTTTTAAGTTACTAATTACAAATTTTGGTAAGTAATCGTTGTAGCGCTGGCCATTTGCTTGAGGTGAATAATTAGTGATATTTAAAACATAGGCGTTTGGCCAATCAGACAAGCGCTCGCCGCTAGTGTTTCTTAGCCACCAAGAGTCAGAAATACCCGCATTTAATTTTTTTCGAAGAACTGATTCATTAGAATTAACCCAAGATTCAAATAAATTTTGGGAGGTGATATAAGCTAAAATCGTAATATCAGGATTAAGGCGACGAATAAGGCGTAATTGTTCCGGGCTATTTTCTTGGACCTCCATATCTAAAATCAAAAGATCCCACTTTGCTAGTTCACGGGCCTTGCTCTCGTTTAAAGACCAATGTAAAAAATAATTAGCCGTTTTTGGGTTTTTTGTGGCGGCGGAAATGACCAACGGCCAAAAAACGAAGGTTAAACAAACAACAAAAATAGTTAGGTGATTTTTTTTCATCAGAAATTAAGTTTAGGCGTCACTTAAGCTTTGGGGCGCAAACAATCTTCTTTAAAAGGCAGGTAAGGGCGCAAAACTTCAGGAATAATTACCGAGCCATCAGCTTGCTGATTCTGCTCCAAAATTGCCGGCAATAAGCGGCTAGTTGCTAAGCCAGAACCATTTAAGGTGTGGACAAACTCGGTGTCTTGATTGGCATCTTTAAAACGGATGCTTCCCCGACGAGCCTGGTAATCTAAAGCATTGCTAACTGAAGAAACTTCTTTATAGATTCCCATGCTCGGTAACCAAATTTCAGCGTCGTAGGTTTTAGCCATCGCCGCCGAACAATCTTCAGCCGCTAATTTAGAAACTTGGTAATGCAAACCTAGGCCTTCAATTAATTTTTTAGCATTTTCTAAAAGTTCATCAAAATAATTCCAAGAATCTTCGGGGCGGCAAAAAACAAACATTTCTATTTTATTGAATTGATGACCACGCACCATTCCCCGCTCTTCTTGACGATAGGCGCCAGCTTCACGCCGAAAACAAGTAGAATAAGCGCAATATTTTTTCGGCAATTCAGCTCCTTTTAAAATCTCCTCCCGATGATAATTACCAAGCATCATTTCTGAAGTCGCATTAAGGCAAAGTTTATCTTGATTCCAATAAAGCTCGTCACGGAATTTAGGTAAGTGCCCAGAAATATAAGCTGAGCGCTCGCTAAGCATAAAGGGCGGAATCATAAAGGTGTAACCGTTTTTTGTGTGAAAATCTATAAAATAGGAAAGTAGGGCCCATTCAAGCAAAGCACCGGCGCCCGTATAGCACCAGAAGCCCGCCCCTGACATCTTGGCCGCCCGCTCGTAATCAATTAGCCCTAAAGAAGTAGCTAATTCAACATGATCTTTAGGTTCAAAATCAAACTCTGGTTTATTGCCAAAAGTGTAAACAACCTCATTATTTTCCTTACCACCAGCGACCACATCAACGGCTGGAATATTTGGCAAGGCAGCCATTTTTTCTTGGAGAGTCTCTTCTAACTTATCTAACTCTTCTTTTTTAACTTTGATTTCATCACCAAAAGAACGAAGTTCGGAAATAATTTCCGGAGTTGGTTTAGTCTTTGATAAGCGCTTTCTCCGGGCCTGCATTTCCTCATAAGCAGTGGTTAATTTTCGGCGCTCATCGTCTAAATCTAAAAGCTCTTCCAAGTTTAAATCCTCAGGACGCATTCTCTTTAGAAGAGCGGCTTTTACTTCCGGCAATTCTTCTCTAATTTTTTTTATATCTAACATAGAAAATAAAATTATTAACTAATCACTTCACCCCCAAAAGTTTGAAGCAGATTATCTAATAAATTATCATTATTTACTGGCTCTTTTTCTTTTTTTGGAATCGGAGCTGCCGCGCTCTCTTTTGCAGGCAGCGGCTTATTATTTAAAACCAGATTATCATCAACACTTAAAACTGTCCTAACTAGACCACCGTAAACATCAGCGAGAATTTTTTCTACACTCGGTTTAATTTGGGGGTCGCCAATGCGCTCTTTGTGAAATTTATATTTAAAGGTTAAAGACAGCTCACCTTTTTTTAAAGCCCCCGGAACGCAATTTTGCAAAACAAAAGACAAGGAATGATTATTATTTTTTACCCGCGCCAAAAATTCTGACCAACGAGCTTTAATATCTTCCGTGTTTAAATCAGCGGCGATTGGCCTTGTCGGCGGCTCAGCCGGCGGAGGAGTTGAATCCTTAGCTGAAGCAATAAAACGATTAGGTCGTGCTGGTGTTGTTGCTGCTGGTGGTGGAGTCGGGTTCGCCTTAGGAGCATCAACTGATAAAGCAATAATTTTTATTTCTAAAGGAAGTTGGGGGACGGTATAAGTGAGCTTGTCATTAAAGAGCTCTAAAAAACCCTCTAAATAAGTAGCAATCTGAGGAGGCGTAGTTTCTGAAGCAACGGCCGAGATAGCAATCTCCGCTTCCCCGTCTAAAGCGACTGTATAATTATCAGCTAACTTAGGACTAGCTTGATAAAGAAGTATTTTTCGCAAAACCTCTAGAATCTCGTTTACTAAATTTTTTAAATTTAAACCAGAGTCAGCTGCTTGGTTAACCAGTTTAATTGCCGCTGCGACATCTTTATCAATTATATATTTAATTAATTCTAAAGCTTCGTCGTGGTGATGACGTGGCACGACAAGCTCCGCTTGTTCCCAGCTAATTTTTTTACCAACTTCACCTAAAGACAAAACTTGACCAAGCAAACTCTCAGCATCGCGCAAATGTCCGCCCGCTTGACGGGCGATGGCCTCTAAAACCTCATCTTCAACGGCTACTTTTTCTTGACTGACAATACGACGCAACTTTCCAATGACTTCAGTTAAGGGAATTCTTTTAAAATCAAAGCGCTCGCAGCGCGAAATGATAGTTTCGGGAACTTTATGAATCTCAGTCGTGCACAAAACAAAAATCACTCTCAGTGGCGGTTCTTCTAAAGTTTTTAGAAGCGCATTCCAAGAACTGATTGATAACATATGCACTTCATCAATAATAAAAATCCGGTAACGATTTTTTGTCGCCACTACTCTTGCAAAAGCGATTATATTTTCTCGAACATTATCAACGCCAGTATTTGAAGCGGCATCAATCTCAACAACATCTAAATCATTGCCGCGAGCGATACTTTGACAGCTGTTGCACTTATCACAAGGCTCAGGACTATCGCTCTGGCGATTTTCGCAGTTTAAAGACTTGGCCAAGATTCTCGCCACCGTCGTCTTCCCTACCGCCCGTGGTCCGCAAAACAAATAAGCGTTCGCTGGTGAGCCAGCTAAGATTTCATTTTGAAGAGCAATTTTGACATGATTTTGACCGAGAACTTCCGAAAAATTTTTGGGGCGATAATCGCGATATAAAGTGGACATAAGCGCTTGTTTTTCTTATAAATCTAAAGGATTAGACGGGTTTTGTAAAGTTTTGCTGCTAATTTGACGTTGACGAATAACAGTTTCTATTAACTGTCGGTCCTGACCATATTTTAGACGCGAGAGTGATTTTATTTTTTCCGCCAAGTCAGGATTGGCTTTACCCAGTAAAGGCCAAATGGTTTTTAAAGAAAAAGGTCTTAGAGCGGCATTATCAACCAATAATTTGATGGAGGCAATCCCTTTGTCGGTATTGATTAAATCAAACTGATTAAAGACTGGTGAAAATTCTTTGACTAGATAGTCAGCGTCATCACTACCGACCCGAAAAGAAACCATTGTGCCAACATTTCCGAAAACCGCATCTTTAATAGTAGAATTATTATTCTTAACCAACTGACCAATATACTGGTGAGCGATGATTAAATTTAAACCATATTTTCTGGCCTCCGATAAAATTTGAGCAATTGAATCGGTCGTAAAATTTTGGAACTCGTCAATATATAAATAAAAATCTTTGCGTTCTGATGATTTTAAATCGCCACGTGAAAGAGCGGCCATTAAAAATTTACCAACGATAATCATCCCCAATAAATAGGCATTCATCTCCCCAACAATTCCTTTAGATAAATCAACCAGAAGAATCTTTTGTCGATCCATTAAATCTCGGAAATTAAAGGAACTTTTCTGCTGACCGATAATCGGACGCATCATGTCGTTAGAAATAAAGGAAGTAAGCTTAGAGGTAACATAAGGAGCAATGTTTGCCAGCGCTGCTTCACCACCAGCCTTTTCCGCTTCATCACGCCAAAAATCAATAACCGTTTGATTCTGACAGCGCTCCATCTTTAAGCGCCTAAAATTCTCATCAACTAAGACCTTTGGTATCTCCATTAGCGTTGAACCGCTATCGGGGTCATCCATAACCAGAAGCATCGCATTGCGCATATACTGCTCAAACATTGGGCCGCCGGTGGATTTAAGATCGTAAAGCTTATCAAAAATACCAATCATCTCGTTAATAACAAAACTCTTTTGTTCTGGATAGCGAGGATCAAACTCTAACAAGTTAAGCCCTAAGGGGCGATCAGTGTCTGCGGGTGAAAAAATAATCACATCTTCAGCGCGTTGCGGCGGTATTCGTTCCAAAATATCACTAACCAAATCACCGTGTGGATCTAAAACACAAACACCTTCACCGTTTAAAATATCTTGAACCGCCATGTTTGCCAAAAGAACCGATTTACCGACGCCTGATTTACCAACAATATAAGTATGGCGGCGGCGATCCTCAGCTTTAATTCTAACCTCAGAAGAAATACCGCGATAGATATTGTGACCCAGTAGTAGGCCCTCATTAGGAAGTTCAGCTGAAGCTGGGGCAGATTTAGCCGCCAACCAAAGAATATTAGGAGTTTCAGTAAAGCGGAGAGGAAAATGAAAAAGACTGGCTAATTCCTCGGTGTTTAATAAAAAACCAAGATTTTCCTTAAAGCGTCGATAAATAAAATCAGTTACCGTTCTATCATTGCCTCGACTGAGACGAGAAAAATTATTGCCGTAAGAATAATTGTTATACTCACTAAAAGCGTTGGAAATATTATCTAAATAAATTTTCGCTTGGAGTTCTGTAGCCGCTGAAACCACTACCCGAACGTTAACGTCGAGACCTGATTTACTATTCTTTTCCTCCATTGCTTTCACTAAAATCCGCTCCACTTCACTTAAGGTGGCTACCGGAGCAGCTGCAGCTGCCTCGGGTTTCTTAGAGCTTTTCAAGCTAGCCATCTCTAAAAAAGTATCTAATTTTTGCCCACCCTCTTTTTTTAGACCAGCACTAATGGAATTAGTTTTTATAATTTTGGAAACCACCTCTTTGCTATGAGAATGCCACTGCGCTTTAGCGCTGCGAACTACATATTGAATAACGATACTCTCATCTTTATTAAGTTTAGACATGACATTAATTAAAGAGTTGAGAGGATCAACATCCATTTGACGATAAGTTTTAATCGGAAAAACAAAACTTTTTTTAGTTTTTAAAAAACCGGCCACCACCTTTGATTGGGGGGCAAAAGCATTATAATCCTCAACCTCTTCTAAAGAGGCTTCTGGGTAATGAGCATGAATCTGTTGTTCTAGATAACGGGCCTGATTAGCCGGCGTAACAACATAAAAAGCAATTTTACCTTTACTAGCAGCAATTTCTAAAGAAAAGCTATCACGGCGACCAAAGAGCCAAGTCTTTAAGCCTCGCTGAGCAGACAAGCCGCCAATACTAGCAAAAAGAGTCTCCCCTTTAGAAATTTCTTCCTGCATTTGAGCGGTAGTATAAGAGGCTTCCCCGTCTTTAATCTTTTCTTTAGGCAACTTCACTAGAAAAACCTTTTGTTCAAAATAGGCATTAGCGGAAGCGCGATAACGAATAATCAAAAGCAGACCGTAAAATAAGACGGCCGTGACAAAGAGTCCAATTAAAATTCCAAATAAAGGCGCGACGATATTTAATAATTCGCTGCCAGGGAAAATAAGACCACTACTCATAGGCTTACAGTTTATCTTTCAAATTAAGGATTTTATCGGCTTTAATTTTAGCTTCTTGATCTAGATAAAATTTATTTACTCCCGTAATTAAACTTAACCATTTCTTGATTAGACTCACAATTTTATTAACCTTAACTTTAGTTTGATCTAAAAGAGTATTAATTTTAGCAACTGTTTCTTCCCCCTTCTCTTTAAAAGTTTTTTGCTGAGCAGGGTTCATCGCCAAATAAGAATTGCCCAAGCCCTCAGACAAGGTTTCATCAATTAACTTTGCCCGGCGGTCGCGATAAGTGGGGGCAGTTGAAGGAATGGGTGGCGCGGGAACCGCAACTGGCGCTGGAGCGACTGGAACCGCCTCTCTCTTTTCAGTACCCTGCTCAACTACTTGCTCAGGCTTGTTTTCTTTCCCACTGGGAGCTTCCGGACTAAGGGGAGCTGGGACTTGTTCAATTTTATTACCTAATAAATCCATAGGATTATTATTCTACCGCGATAGCATTTACTGGGCAGGCAGCAGCCGCTTCCAAGGCCGCTTCATGGTCACCATTTTCATCAATCACCTCTGACTTGCCATCCGCATTCATAGCAAAAATTTCTGGATGCATATTAGCGCAAAGGC
>CAZERN010000018.1:0-10104 GCA_964514675.1 uncultured Gammaproteobacteria bacterium
GTTCAGAAATAATAACCGCATCTTCATAGTTAAATCCTTCCCAAGTCATAAAAGCTACCAAGACGTTGCGTCCTAGAGACAATTCCCCATTATCAATTGAAGGGCCGTCGGACAAGACTTCACCGGAAGCAACTTTATCGCCAACTGAAACAACTGGGTGCTGGTTAATACAGGTAGAAGAATTAGAACGGACGAATTTATCTAAAGGATATTTAATGGTTTGACCTTTTTTTGTTTGTAAATCAACCTCCAACCCGTCAGCACGAGTAATTGTTCCTGCTTCACTAGCTAAAACCAAATGTCCACTATCCCGAGCGGCTCGCGCCTCGATGCCAGTTCCGACTATCGGCGCTTCAGCTTTAATTAAAGGAACTGCTTGGCGCTGCATGTTTGTTCCCATTAAAGAACGCTGGCCATCGTTATGTTCCATGAAAGGAATCATCGAAGTGGCCACAGAAATAATTTGATTCGCCGCGACACCAACAAAATCAATTTTGTCAGCATCTTCCATATTTGGTTCGCCATTTTTTCTAACTTCAAAACGAGAAATTAAAATTTTTCCTTTTTCATCAACCGGTAAAGTGGCGTCGGCAGTAATATATTTTTCTTCCTCAAAAGCATCGAGATAAACAATCTCCGAAGTTACAAAACTTCCGGTTTTAGTATGCTTAACCCGACGATAAGGAGTTTCTAAAAATCCATAACTATTTAACTTGGCATAAGTTGCCAAGTGTCCGACCAACCCAATATTTGGACCTTCCGGAGTGGCAATCGGACAGATGCGGCCATAGTGAGTGGAGTGTACATCACGAACATCAAAACCGGCCCGCTCTCTAGTTAAGCCACCCGGACCCATCGCTGACAAACGACGTTTATGCTCTAGTTCAGCTAAAGGATTAGTCTGATCCATGAATTGTGATAACTGGGAAGACATGAAAAACTCTTTAATCACTCCGATAATCGGCCGAGCATTAACGAGTTTAGTTGCAGTCAGGAGGGAAATATCGGTAGTTGACATCCGGTCTTTAATAATTCTTTCCATTCGAGCCAAGCCAACACGGAAACGGGTTTGGATTAAGCCGCCAATAGCGCGAACCCGGCGATTCCCTAAATGATCGATATCATCTTCAGGCTCTTTTGTAATATTTAAACGAATAACTTCTTTAACAATCAAAACTAAATCTTCTTTGCGCAAGATTCTATTCTCACGAGTATTTTCCAAATCTAAGTTAAAACGACGATTTAATTTATAGCGACCCACGCGACCAAAATCATAACGGTCAAAACGGAAAAACATTGAGTGGATTAATTGACGAGCATTTTCAACCGAAGCTAAATCCCCCGGACGAATGCGACGATAAACTTCCTGCAAACCTTCAGCCTCAGTTTTAGCCGTATCTTTCTCAATAGTTGCTTGAATAAAGGTAAGCTCATCATCATTTTTTATCAAATCAACATCCTTAAATAAAGCTTGTAACTCTTCATCGCTTTCATAACCAAAAGCGCGTAAAAGCGAAGTAATCGCCACTTTGCGCTTACGATCAATTCTTACCCAAATTACTTTATTAGAATCAGTTTCAATTTCCAGCCAGGCCCCTCGGTTAGGAATAACCTTGGCGCCGTAACATTTCTTTCCTTTAATAAAATCAGCTGTGAACATTACACCAGCAGAACGAATCAACTGAGAAACAACGACGCGCTCAATCCCGTTGATGATAAAAGTCCCCTGATTAGTCATTAGAGGAAAATCTCCTAAGTAAACTTCTTGACTGTTAACTTGATTAGTCTTTTTATTGACTAAGCGAGTCTTAACGCGAAGAGGGGCTTCATAGGTGATGTTTTTAGCGCGGCTTTCCTGTTCACTAAACTTAGCATCATCTAAATAATAATCTTCAAAATAGAGTTCCAAATCACGACCGATAAAATCGGTGATTGGATTAATTTCTTCAAACAGCTCCGTCAAGCCTTCATCCAAAAACCATTTATAGGAATCTTTTTGGATTTCAATCAGTTCTGGCATCGGCATTATCTCCTGACGGTCCTTGAAAAAGCGGCGCGGGGCAAGGCACTTGTCTACGCTTTGTGTCTTAGGCATAATATTGCGAGAAATTAGTTAACAACAAAAAAAACTTAAGCTCCGGCGAACAAAGCTCAAGATTAAAAAAAATTAATTGGCGGTGAAGAGGCAACTCACTGTGATGGCTGTAAATTATTTTTACAAAATAATGTAAAAAACAGCAAAAAAAACGGTTTGGGAACTTTTATTATCCGTATCACCGTATCTATCCATTTTTGCTTTAAGTTAAATTGTAGCGATATTATAGAACGCTTCTTAACTTATGTCAATTATACTAATAAACAAGTTATCCACAGCTAATTTAATTGCTTAAATTAAGGGCATTAAACTCCTCACGAACAATGCGACGATCATCCCAAGGAACTTTTTTACCATCAGCTAAGCAAATATACTGTTCCGCCCCTTTGCCGGTAATAAGGACTAAATCGTCTTTATCTGCTAAAGATAGGGCTTTTTTAATGGCGCGACGACGGTCATCTACTAAAAATAAATCTTTATTGCGCTCTTTACCGGCCGCCTCGGCTCCGGCGGCCACTTCCTCAATAATTAAGCGCGGATCTTCATCGTAGGGGTCCTCGTTGGTAATGATTACATAATCAGCATTATCCCCAGCTAAACGGCCTAAAATTGGCCGCCGGTCTTTGTCGCGTCCACCACCACAAGAACCAAGTACATGAATAATTTTTTGGTGAGGAATAATTTTAATAGTACTATACATTTTTTGCATCGCTCGAGGCTCAAAAGAATAATCAACAATAATAGTAAAATCTTGTCCTAAATCAATTCGTTCTAGTTTTCCAGATAAACAGGTAACACTCTCTAAACCTTTTTTTATCTCTGGCCACAAAACGCCTTGACCAAGAGCAGTTAAAGCGGCGTTTAGAGCATTTTCAACATTGAAAGCGCCCAGTAATTTAAGATTAATTCTCTGGTCAGCAACCGAAAAAGAAACTCCTTCCGGCTTTTCCTCCACTTCTTTGTATTGAAAGAACTGACTATCATGTAAAATTCTGCTATCTAAGCCACCAAATAAATCAGCATCTAAAGAATTTTGAGAAGAATAAATAAATTGCTCCTCGCTCCAAAAGTTTAAAAAATAAGGAGCGTTCTCATCATCGCCATTCACAATTATTGTTTTTTTGACTCGAGTATAATCTAACTTTTGTAAAGCTGAAGTTGGACGAACAACCCCCTTATGATCATCAACATATTTAGGATGGCTCTTTTTTAAAGTTTCAAATAAGCGCCCCTTTGCTTCCTTATATTTTTCAAACCCACCATGACTCTCTATGTGCTCCGGATACAAACCAGTGAAAATTAAAGTGTCATAATTAATAAATTTATGACGGGACTGAACAATCCCCTCGGAAGTTGTCTCAACAATCGCATACTGACAACGATTTTTTACCATCTGCCGAAGCATTTTCTGAACAAAAAAACGGCCGGGCATCGTCATCTTTTTATCATTAAGCCATTCCCGCTTACCATCATCAAACATTGCCGTTGAAGTATAACCGACATTATAGCCGGCTGATTCTAAAACTTTGGCCACCAGATAAACAGTTGATGTTTTCCCAGTAGTTCCAGTTACACCAATAACAACCAGATTGCGGCTAGGATAGCGATACCAAAAAGCAGCCAAAGCCGCCATTAGGTAATGGTAAAATGGCTGAACGGCTTTAAATAATTTTTTGGGAATAAGTTTTTTTAAAAAATTCATAAAATTAAGGCTCCTCAATTATATACTAATCTGGCAATTTGTAAAAAAAGCGCCCCAAGAGTGCGCTTTTTTATCCTTATCTTGCAAAGAAAGTATCATCATCATCAAGTTGATAAGTCGGCGGGGCACTCGGTTTTTTTTCTTCAGTACCTGCTTCTATTTCAGGTTCGTCAGCCGTCTCAGACTCCTCTTCTAAAACATCCTCCGCTTCAGCTTGTTCACGAATACCATCTAGGATTTCCTCTTCGCTGGCAATTTTATCTTCTGGACCATCATCGTCTAGTAAAAAGTCGGGCACCTCAACCGGGGTATCAGCTTCCCCAGTCTCC
Organism: uncultured Gammaproteobacteria bacterium; assembly: GCA_964514675.1. GTDB lineage: Bacteria > Patescibacteriota > Patescibacteriia > Patescibacteriales > UBA12465 > JAEZRQ01. Next base: position 4,127 of record CAZERN010000018.1, read on the forward strand.
TCGGATTCTTCTAGCTCTTCGCCATCTTCAACTTCTTCTTCTAAATCTAACTCCGCTCCAGTTTCAGCCTGAGTTTCTATCTCATCCTCGCCTTCGCCAAAATCTAAAACACCATCATCCCCCTCTTCGCCATCAAGAAAAGAATTAGGAGTAGGGGTGCTTTTTCTGTCATGCAAAGTAAGTCCAGAAACCCCCAGGGAAAACTGCTCTTTAGAAACTAAAACTTCCCGAGGTTTAGAACCATTAGGAGCACCAACAAAACCTTGTTCTTCTAAAAGGTCTAAAATCTTAGCTGCTCGACCATAACCAATTGAAAGTCGACGCTGCAATAAGGAGGTGGATGCCCGACCAGCTTCAACAATAATCCCTCTTGCCTCATTTAGTAACTCATCTTCGTCGCCATATGAACCATCAAGGCCAACACCAGCAACGCCGCCAACTTTCTGACGATCAGTCACGCCTTCTAAATATTCGGCTTCCCCGCTCCGCTCTTTAATATAATTAACAATATCATTAATTTCCTCATCACTAACATAAGCACCCTGGATCCTTTTCGGTTTAGATAGCTCAGCGGTTGATAAAAGCATATCACCTTGTCCTAGAAGTTTTTCTGCGCCACTCATGTCTAAAATTGTTTTAGAGTCTACGACTGAAGCCACTGAGAAAGCAATTCGAGCGGGAATATTTGCCTTAATAAGACCAGTGATAACATCAACTGAAGGCCGTTGGGTTGCCAGAATTAAATGGATTCCCACGGCCCGCGACATCTGAGCTAAACGAATCACCGCTGCCTCCATTTCTTTTCCAGCAGTCATCATAAAATCTGCCAACTCATCAATAATAAAAACTATATACGGTAATTTTTCAGAGGTGATGGCATTATAACTCTGAATATTTTTTTTGCCATTTTTATTCAATAAGTCATAACGGTTGTTCATCTCATTTAAACACCACTTCAAAGCGTTAATTGTTTTAGAGACCTCGGTAATCACTGGCACCAACAAATGGGGGATGCCATTATAGACAGGCAATTCAACTCGCTTTGGGTCAACCATAATGAAACGCAAGTCCTCTGGATTATTTTGATAGAGTAGGCTGATAATAATCGTATTTAAACAAACAGATTTTCCCGAATTGGTTGCACCGGCAACGAGTAAGTGAGGGGCGCGTGTCAAATCATAAATCCAGGAAGCACCCGCGACATCCTTGCCAAGAGCAATCATTAAGTTATGTTTACGCTTCTTGAAAACATCATCTTCTAGAATCTCTCGCAAACCAACCAAAGCCTTGCTTTTATTAGGGACCTCGACCCCGACGAGCGATTTCCCGGGAATTGGCGCTTCAATTCTTAGAGGATGAGCAGCTAAGGCCAGGGAAAGATCATTAGAAAGAGTAGTAATTTTGGAAAGTTTAACACCTTCAGCTGGCTTAAAAGTATATTGAGTTACGGTTGGACCCACTTTTGTTTCGCCCATCCCAACAGCAATACCAAAATTTTCTAAAGTTTTTTTAATTTTCTTAGCATTGGCTTCTGTGTCCCCACCAATAGCCTGACCCGTTTTATGATTTAAGAGTTCAATCGGTAAATCTATTTTTATTTTTCTTTTCGGCCAAGTAATTTTTTCCTGAACTTTTGCGGCATCTTTTTTGCGCACCGCCGCAGTCGGTGCTAAGGGCTCTTTCTCCTCCGCTAATTCTCTAGCCGTCCAGGCTCCTAGAACCTCATTGCGCGCCTGCTCAATAAAACTCTCTTCTTCAACATCCTCTTCTTCATCTTCAATATTTTCTTCCACAAGACGCTGACGACGATCTTCATCACGAGCGAAAGCGCTTTTAAACCAATTAACTAGAGGTTTAAATATTTTAACCAAAAAACTTTCAGCCCCAATTATTTTAGACAAGGAAGTGTTAAAAACTAAAACCAAGGAGCTTAAAAATAATAAAAATAAGATTACCACTCCACCCCAAAAACCGAAGAGGTAAAAAAAGCCTTCGCTCAACCAATAGCCAACATAACCACCGCCACGCCCTTCGGCGGGAGCGGTTTTCCAAAAATCTTTTTCTAAGAAAAAATGAAACAGTGTTTGTGTAGAAATAAACAGTAAAACTACACCTAAATAATCAGTAAACTTTACTTCATATTTTTTATTGCTCACTAACAACATCCCCCAAATGAAAAAAAGCAACGGTACCAACCAACGACCAAAGCCAAAGATTAGTGAAAGCCATTTAGAAAAAAATTGGCCCACCGCTCCTGATAAATCAAATAAGCCTAAGAGTCCAATAAAGGCTAAAGCAAAAACCAAAACTATCCCTAAACTTCGACGAGCAGAATCATCCAATTGCAAACTCGGTAAAGTGAGGTAGTCACTATTATTATTTTTATTTGATTGTGTAGATTTTTTTCTTTTTTTAGCACTCATATAATTCTATTATAGCAAATCACCACTGATTATCTAATTAGAGGCTTATTGAGAGCACAAATAGCCAGGGCTAAGGCATCAGCCGCATCGTCTGGCTTGGGAATTGTTTTTAAACCTAAAATTGATTTAACCATCTGTTGCACCTGATCTTTAGTGGCTGCGCCATAAGCAGCAACCGCTTGTTTAACTTGGCTTGGCTTAAATTCCACCAAAGAACAACCTCGCTCCTGAAGGGTTAATAAAATCACCCCCCGAGCTTCGCCAACAGTAATAGCCGTTTTTACATTTTTACTAAAGAATAATTCTTCAACAGAAACCAAATCCGGCTGATAGGCGTCTAAGATAAGGAGTAATTCTTGATGCAATTCCCCCAGACGAGTCATTAAAGCACTTTTTGAGCTAGTTTTAATGGAACCATAAGTTAAACAACGGACAGTACTGCCGCTCACCGTAATCACCCCGTAGCCAGTATCAGCGATGCCGGGGTCAATTCCTAAAATAACTCGCGTTCGAGACATATGGAAAAATTACCAATCAGAATTTAAATAATAATCACTCACATCTTCATTGTCCTCTAATTCTGCTAACAGACGATCAGCCTTAGCTTGATCCTCAGGACTAAGAACTATTTTTTCTTGAGCCACATAGGCAATGTCGGCTGACTCGGGATTTAAATTTTTATCTTTTAAATAATCAGACATTTTTTGAAAGTCGGTCAAATCAGTATAAATTGTTAACCCCTCAGTTTCAGTTTGAACATCGGTCGCCCCTTGATCTATCAATTCTAAAATAAATTCATCTTGGTCGAGAGAAGCGAGCTGTTCATCTGGCAAAAGAAAAATTCCTTTTTGAGAAAAATTCCAAAGCACGGAACCAAAAGATCCGCCGGCCTTAGAAAAAGAATGACGAATAGTTGAAGCTGAACGATTTTTATTATCAGTAACACTTTTAACAACCACCTGCAGACCACCTGGACCTAAAGCCTCATAATACAACTCCTCAACCTGAGCGCCATCCAATTCACCAGTGCCTTTTTTTATCGCCCGTTCAATATTGTCCTTAGGCATATTGGCGGCCCGCGCCTTTTCAATCGCTGTTCGTAAACTGCTATTGGCTTCAGGATCGCCGCCTTTTCTAGCGGCGACAGAAATATTGTTAGCTAATTTAGTAAAAATGGTGCCACGCTTAGAATCAGTGATGGCCTTTTGGCGATGAGTTGTCGCCCATTTAGAGTGTCCAGACATAAAGAAAAAATTAAAGAAAAAAATCAAAAAAACAAATTTCCAGTATTTTTAGCTTAGATTAAATTGAAATAAAAATCAAGATTAATTATAATGAAAAGACTGATAAAATAAAGAAGAAAATTAAAATAATTATATGTCTAAATTAGTCATCAGATCTTTAGCTGCTATCGTAAATGAGGCGCTGGATTTTTTTAGTGAAAATCTGCCGCCAAAATTAAATCTAGAAATTTACAGCTTCCCTTTAGTGGTTGGCAGTGGCAATGCTTTTAATGCTGGTAAAATTTTATTCGCTAAACAGGCAGCAATTTTTGCCAATGAAAGTAACTTTAGAGAAATTATCAAACGCTACCAGCCTTTAATAAAAAACGGGACTATTCATGAAGCGATTATCATTTCTGCCTCAGGAGAAAAAGACTCTGTTTGGGAGATAGAAATGGCTAAGGCGGCTGGTCTAAAAACAACCCTTTTGACCTGCTCTTTAAATTCTAGCGCAGCCCAAATTGCCGACGAAGTTAAAGTCTATCGCAAATTAGCCGAACCCTATACTTATAATTTTTCCACTTACTGTGGAATGATTCTAAGCGCTAGTGGAGAAAAAGTTGAAAACATTAAAGACGCTTTAGAAAAATTAAAAATTCCAGCTGACTTTAGTGATTATAAATCTTATTCATTCATACTCCCTGACGAATTTGGCGACCTAGCACCAATGTTAGATATTAAGCGTCACGAACTTTTTGGGCCTAAGCTATCTTTGCGAGCCTTTACTTTTGGCGAAGCACGCCACGCTAAATTTGTTATTCGCGATCCAAAAGAGTTAGTTATCAGTTTTGGTGCCAATGAATTCTTCGGCGATCCTAATAGTCGCTGGGAGATTAATCCTAAAAATGTTGGCAACGCCGGAATGATGGCCTTAACTTATTACCTGATTGGTCAAATCCAAAACCATCAACCCGATTATTTTAGAGAAAACATCGAACGCTTCTGCGAAGATGATGGACCCAAGGCTTACGGTAGCGATCAGCCTTTCCCAGTTATCGTCCCTGGCAATTAAAACTAAAAAGCCTCGGAAATCCGAGGCTTTTTTTAAATCAAACTTTTTCCGCTCATCTCTTTTGGTGGCGTTATTTTTTTAATTTTTAAAATAGTCGGCGCGATATCGGCTAGCGTGCCGCTCGGCTTTTTATTATATAAAGGAAGGCGGCACGGCTTATCCAGACGACTAGCTAAACTTACCCAAACAAAAGGCACTGGATTAGTGGTGTGTTCTTTAACAATTTCCTGACGACGAGAATCATAAAGAGAGTCAGCGTTACCATGATCGGCCGTAACTAAAATATCGCCTTGCTCTTTTAAAACAGCTTGAACAATTCTTTTTAAACCCCGATCAGCCGCCTGAACCCCTTTAATTGTGGCTTCTAAATTACCAGTGTGGCCAACCATGTCCGGATTGGCAAAATTAACTAAAATGAAAGAATATTTTTTAGTCTTTAAAGAGGCTAGAACCGCACTAGTAATCGCTGCCGCCGACATCTGCGGTTTCTTGGCATAACTGGAAACGCGTGGCGAAGGGATTAAAATTCGATCCTCGCCAGTAAAAGGCTTTTCCCGACCACCATTAAAAAAGTAAGTGACATGAGCATATTTTTCCGTTTCCGCCACTCGCAATTGGAGCTGTTTTTTTTGAGACAAGAGCTCGCCTAAACACTTCTTAAGAGGATCAGAGGGAAAAGCAACCCGCAAAGGAAGGCGCGCATCATAATCGGTAAAGGCAACAAAGCTTAGGTTTTTAAATTTTTTAGGGCTAAGGTCGGGTGAGTTAAATTTTTTATCAATAAAAACTCGACTCAGCTGACGCGCTCTATCGGCTCGGTAATTAAAAAATATCAAAGCATCACCATCTCTTATTGGCTCTCCCTCTTTAATTAAAGCGGGAACAAACTCTTCATCATAAATTTTAGCTTGATAACTAGCTTTTATGGCCGCGGCCGCACTAACATATTGCTGACCTTGACGATTAACCATCGCCTCATAAGCCGGGGCAATTCGTTCCCAGTGATTATCTCTATCCATAGCGTAAAAGCGCCCCGATAGAGTAGAAATTTTACCGACCCCAAAACGACGACAAGCAGCTTCTACAGCAGCTATAAATTTAGCCCCGCTACTGTAAGAAGTGTCGCGTCCGTCTAAAAATAAATGCAAATAAACCTTCTTTATCTTTAAGCGCTTAGCCAAATCCAACAAAGAAAAAAGGTGTTTTAGCGAAGAGTGAACCTGACCATCTGAAGCTAAACCCGCTAGATGCCAAGCTCCA
>CAZERN010000019.1:0-9372 GCA_964514675.1 uncultured Gammaproteobacteria bacterium
GACACTTCAATTATCCAAAGATTGCCCGGCGGCGTGAGTCATTACAAGTGGTATTTGCCTTTAATGCCAATGGCGGTAGAGTTTTTTGATTTAAGCGAATACGACTTAGTAATTTCCGATACCAGCTCTTTCGCTAAGGGGGTAATAACTTTGCCGGATGTTCCGCATATTTGCTATTGTCATACCCCGACCAGGTATTTGTGGAGCGATACCCATAGTTATTTAAATGAACTCAAGTACAACAAATGGCTAAAAAAAATTATTGCTCGGATGTTGGTGGGGTTGCGGCAGTGGGATTTTTTGGCCGCTAGTCGAGTTGATTATTTTGTTGCTAATTCTAAAACAGTTGCCCGGAGAATTAGTAAATATTATCGGCGTGAATCACAAGTTATTTATCCGCCCGTAGAAGTAGATAATTTTTTTATTAGTGATTTAAGTTCTCAAGCTCCTTCTGAGCGTTACTTTTTAGCCGGTTGTCGCCTTGTTCCTTATAAGCGCATTGATTTAGTGGTTGAAGCTTTTAGGGATTTAGGCCCAGATTACCGTCTCAAGATTTTTGGTGCGGGAATTGACTTGGCTCGTCTTCAGAAAATTGCTGGCGGGGCAGAAAATATTGAATTTTTAGGACAAGTAACTGAAGATCAAAAAGCAGTTTACTATAGTTGCGCTCAGGCTTTTATTAATCCTCAGGAAGAAGATTTTGGAATTACACCCTTAGAATCGATGGCCTCAGGCCGGCCGGTAATTGCTTATCGTAAAGGTGGGGCGACCGAAACTGTTAAAGAAGGGGAGACGGGCTTATTTTTTGACGAACAAACACCCGCCTCTTTAAAAGAGGTTGTTAAGTCTTTTAAAACGGAAGCTTTTAATTCGGAAAAAATTCGTGCCTATGCCGAGACTTTCTCAGTGGCCAGGTTTACTTCAGAAATTAAGGCACTAGTTGATTCTGTAATGTCTAAAAATCATGAAAATAGCCGTTGATATTAGAGTTTTAATGGATAAGCAGTATAGCGGAATTTCCGAGTATGCTTATTATTTGCTGCGTTTCTGGCTAGATAATTATCCGGAGCATGAATATATTTTTTATTATAATTCCTGGCGCTCCTTGCCTCAGGAAATTTTTTCTTGGGCGAAGGGAAGAGTAGTCTTTAAAAAAACCCGTTGGCCGAATAAAGTTTTTAATTATTTTTTACAGGCTCTTTGTGGTCGGCCGAAACTTGATAAAATTGTTGGTCCAGTAGATATTTTTTGGTCGCCACATTTTAATTTTTCTAGTTTTAGTAATAGCGGCGCTTATAAGATTTTAACTGTGCATGATTTATCTTTTTTCCGTTATCCAGAATTCTTTACTCGTCGTAAAAATTTTTGGCATCGCTTTTTGAGATTAAAAAAATTAATTGCCCAGTATGATTTGATTGTGGCGATTTCCGAAAACACTAAACAGGATTTAATAGATCTCTTAGGGGTCCCAGCCAAAAAAATAAAAGTTATTTATTCTGGATTAAACCAGGATTCGGTTGTTCTCACCCCCGAAGAAGCCAGAAATTTTCGTATTAAAAATGATTTAAATAGCCATTTTATTCTTTATTTAGGGGCGATTGAACCTCGAAAAAATGTTCAAGGTTTAATTGAGGCTTATGAGCGCCTCCGCGATAAGCGCTTGGATTTAGCTAATTATCATTTAGTCTTAGCGGGAGCAAAAGGTTGGAAAAATAGAGCTATTTATCGTCAAGCAGCCAGTTCTCTTTATCGGGATGATATAAAATTTTTAGGTTATGTTAGTCGGGGGGAGCGAAATTGGCTTTATGATCAAGCGACAATCTTTGTTTATCCTTCTTATTATGAAGGCTTTGGTTTCCCACCCCTAGAGGCGATGGGCCATGGTCGGCCAACAATTACCTCGGATGCTTCATCAATTCCTGAAGTGGTTGGTGACGCCGCCTTAACGGTTAACCCTTATTCGGTAATTGATTTAGCTCACGCGATGGAAATATTATTAGAGGACGAGTCTTTGCGAACTTATTTTTCAAATCGGGGGCGGGCGCGAGCGGCTTCTTTTTCTTGGCTGGAAACTGCTAAAAATTATTTTTCTTTATTTAAAAAAATTTATGAGAGCAGTGATTCAGGTCGTTAGCCAAGCGCAGGTTGAAGTAAGCGATAAGGTTATCGGTCAGATTAAGCGCGGGCTAGTAATTTTTTTAGCTGTTAATGAAAATGATGATAGCAGCCAGGCCGTTCAACTGGCTAAAAAAATTAGTCAGTTAAGAATTTTCCCCGATCAAGACGGAAAGATAAATTTGGATTTAGCGGCTGTTGCCGGTGAAGTGCTGGTGATTTCACAATTTACTTTATATGGGAAAACCGATCGTGGCCAACGGCCTAATTTTTCTGAAGCAGCTCCCGCCTCTCAGGCCGTTCCTCTCTATGAGAAATTTATCAGCACTTTAAAGGGCTTAAACCTTAAAGTAGCCACTGGTTATTTTGGAGCTTTAATGAGGGTATCTTTAATAAATGAAGGCCCCTTAACGCTGATTGTAGACAGCAATAATGAATAATTTTTGTGAGCAAAGAAAATAAAAATAAAAAAGTTTTAGTGGCTCTTTCGGGTGGCGTTGATTCGGCAGTAACGGCACGAATTTTACTTGAAAAGGGTTATCAGGTAAGCGGTATCTATTGTCTTTTCTGGAAAGAAGGGGCTGATGATTTAGGAGAGGCTTTAGCGGCTCAGGTAGCGGCTCAGTTGGGTATTCCTTTCCAATCTTTAGACTTACGCCAAGTTTTTAAGGAAAAGGTTGTTGATTATTTTTTGACTGAATATGCGTCTGGCCAGACCCCTAATCCTTGTGTGCGCTGCAATAAGCAGGTTAAGTTGGGGGAATTATTAAATTATGCCGCCGCTCAAGGTTTTGATTATTTAGCGACCGGTCATTATTTGGAAATTAAAGGGCGTCCCGGCCACCATTATTTACGAAAAGGACGTGACCCCCAAAAAGATCAAAGTTATTTTTTATACTCTCTTAGCGCTGAAGAATTGGATCATTTACTCTTTCCCCTGGGAAAATATAAAAAAACTGAGACCAGGCGGAAGGCAAAAAAGGGCAAGTTAGTAAACGCTGAACAAGCAGAAAGCCAAGATATTTGTTTTTTGTCTGGGCCGCATAATAATTTTCTCAAGCGACATTTAAAACTTAAAGCGGGACCGATTATTTTAGAAGAGAGCGGTCAGGAGATTGGAGAACACCAGGGCTTGCCTTTATACACTATTGGTCAGCGTCGGGGTTTAGAAATAGGCGGCACTGGCCCTTATTATGTTGTTGATCTGGATTATAAAAATAATGTTTTAAAGGTTGCTTCTACTTGGAATGACCGGCGGCTTTACCGGCAAGAATTATTAGCCAGACAGGTGAATTGGAATTATTCGCGCTTGCCTCGCAAAAAATTTCGCTGTCAGGCGGTGATTCGTTATGGTCATCCAGCTCAGCCCTGTTTTTTAACTCTCAACCCAGACGGTGATATAAAAGTTGTTTTTAAAAAAGCGCAACGAGCAATTACGCCAGGGCAAAGTGTTGTTTTTTATCGTGGGCGCCGTCTCTTGGGTGGTGGAATTATTGTTTAACAAATAAAACAAAAAAGAAGCTAAAAAAGCTTCTTTTTTTAAGTGCCGCGAGAGGGGGTCGAACCCTCACGGGATTGCTCCCACACGAGTTTGAGTCGTGCGCGTCTACCAGTTCCGCCATCACGGCTTAGCTTTTAAATTATAGTATAAAATGTCTAATTGTCAAACTAAGGGCAACTTGTTCTAGAGAGATATTTTCGCTATAATTAAATTATAAAAAACGACTTATGGGAAAAATCCTCGCTGTTGTCAACCAAAAGGGAGGGGTTGGAAAAACCACTACCGCTGTTAACCTGGGCGCCTATTTGGCAGCGGCCGGTAAGCGGGTTTTGCTGGTGGATTTAGATCCTCAGGCTAATGCCAGCTCTGGCTTAGGTTTAGAGCTTAACAAATTAGAGGTGGGAATTTACGAAGCTTTAATTGGGGAGCAGTCAATTTATCAAGTAATAAAAAGAAGTAAGCAGGATAATTTTTTGGTTGCGCCCGCAACCGTTTCCTTGGCTGGGGCCGGAATTGAATTAGTATCTCTGGAAAATCGTGAATTTCGTCTGCAAGAGATTCTTAACTCAGTTCGCTTAGAATACGATTATATTATTATTGATGGCCCGCCTTCTTTGGGGTTATTAACGATTAATAGCTTAGTAGCGGCTGATGAAATTTTAATTCCAATTCAGAGCGAATACTATGCTTTAGAGGGCTTAGGCCAACTGTTACAGACAATTAACTTAATTCAAGAGAATCTCAAACCAGAATTAAAAATTATGGGCGCCGTCGTGACAATGTTTGATCGTCGTAACAAATTATCCGGTTTGGTTTTAGAAGATTTAAAGAAAAATTTTCCGGGCCGAATTTTTGAAACAATTATTCCTCGCAGTGTTCGTTTAGCAGAAGCGCCTAGTTTTGGGCGCAGTATTTTACAGTATGAGCCGCGTGGCCGAGGAGGGCGTGCTTATCAAGACCTGGCGACCGAGGTGATTTCTTTAGAGACTAAATAATTTAGACAGTATATGCCAAGCAATCTAGGGCGGGGTTTAGAATCTTTAATCCCCAGAAAAACAACGCAACATTTGCCAGATAGTGCCTTAAGTAAGGCCGGCGCGCCTCTTTTGGCGTCTGACGGTGAACGCGTTTTAGAATTAGATCCGAAATTAATCTCCATTAATCCTTGGCAGCCGCGCCAAGAGTTTACTCCAGGAGCTTTAAATGATTTGATGGATTCTATTAAGGAACACGGCATTATTCAGCCTTTGATTGTTACTAAAAAAGGGCAAGCCTATGAGCTTATTGCTGGTGAGCGTCGTTTGCGGAGTGCGAAAAACCTTGGCCTAAAAACAGTGCCGGTGTTGATTCGAGAAGCTAATGCTCAAAAGAAATTAGAAATAGCTTTAATTGAAAATTTGCAGCGAGAGAATCTTAATCCAGTTGAAACTTCCTGGGCTTACGATAAATTAATGACTGAATTTAATTTATCTCAAGAGGCGGTCGCTAAAAGGGTTGGCAAAGCTCGTTCCACAGTGGCTAATTCTTTGCGTCTGTTAAGTTTACCGGAAGAAATAAAAACCGCTCTAGCTAAGCGACTCCTAAGTGAAGCCCATGCTAAATATTTATTAGGCTTAAGTAGTGAGGCTCAGCAGTTGAATGTTTTTCGAAAAATCTTACGCCAGAATCTAACAGTTTCCGATACTAATCGTTTAATTCGCCGCTTAGGAGGAACTAAAGAAGCTCGAGTCAAAGATAGTACACTTTTAGATAAAGAACAGCGTTTGGCTAAGGCTTTAGGAACCAGGGTTACTATTGAGAGAAAGATGAAGGGTGGGCGGGTGATTATTGATTTCTACAGCGATGAAGAGCTCGGTGAGCTGACCAAGCGTTTAATTAAGGAATAGTTTCTTGCTCCAAAAGCCTGCTAGTAGCGGGCTTTTTTGAAAATTGAGAAAGATTTGAAAAGCGTCTCTTAACTTGGTATATTAAGAGGGATTCTTAAGAGGGATTCTTTTTATTTTTTATTTTTAAATCATGTCTTTTGTCCACCTCCACAACCATACTCATTATTCTTTATTAGATGGGTTAACCAAGATTGATGAGTTAATTGAGCGTGCAAAAAGTGATGGCGCTCCGGCAGTAGCAATTACTGATCACGGGGTTCTTTATGGCGTGATTGAGTTTTATCAAAAATGTAAAAAAGCTGGGATTAAACCGATTATCGGCGTGGAAACTTATTTAGCCCCTCAGAGTCGCTTTGATAAGTTAGGACGAGCAGACGCGAAAAATTATCATTTGATTTTGTGGGCAGAGAATAATATCGGCTACCAAAATCTCATTAAATTAATCTCCGCCGCCCATCTTGAAGGCTATTACTATAAGCCGCGGGTTGATTGGGATTTATTAACCCAGCATCACGAAGGAATAATTGCTTCTTCTGCTTGTTTGGGTGGGGAATTGTCTCAGATGATTTTAGCTGGTGATGAGATTGGCGCGAAAAAAAGAGCCTCAGAATATAATAATCTTTTTGGTCAGGGGAATTATTATCTAGAAATCATGGATCATCCAGAGCTTGATGGCCAGGCAAAAGTCAACGAAACCCTAATTCGATTTTCTAAAGAGTTAGATATTCCTCTGGTGGCAACAAATGATGTTCATTATCTAAAAAAAGAAGATGCTGAGGCTCAGGATATTTTGTTGTGTCTACAAAATAAAAAGAAGATAACCGATAAAGATAGGATGTCAATGTTAGGAATGGGTGATTATTCCTTTCGTTCAGCTGCTTCAATGAAAGAAGCTTTTAAAGATACTCCCGAGGCGCTTTTAAATACAATTAAAATTGCTGAACGCTGTAATGTTGAGATAGAGCTAGGTCACACTCAGTTACCACACTTTGAGGTGCCGGAGGGTTTTGACGGTAATTCTTATCTGCGCCATCTAGCCGAAGCGGGGATTAGCGAGCGTTATCTAGGGATGAGTTTAGACGCCCCTGAGGCTCAACCTATTTTAGAACGGATGAATTATGAGTTGTCGGTCATAGAAAAAATGGGCTGGCCGGATTACTTTTTAATTGTGGCCGATTTTGTTAATTGGGCTAAAGACAATGACATTGTTGTTGGACCGGGGCGTGGAAGTGCGGCCGGTTCCTTGGTTTGCTTTTTAACCGGCATTACTAATTTAGATCCACTTAAATATGATTTACTCTTTGAACGTTTTCTAAATCCGGATCGTGTTTCGATGCCGGATATTGATATGGATTTTTCTGATATTCGTCGCAACGATGTCCTGACTTATGTTTCGGAAAAATACGGAGCCGATCATGTCGCTCAAATTATTACTTTTGGAACAATGGCCGCGCGAGCGGCGGTGCGCGATGTTGGTCGGGTACTTGATTATCCTTATGATTTTTGTGATGGCCTCTCTAAGGCAATCCCGATGTTTACTAAATTACCGGCTGCCATTAAAAATGTGCCGGAGCTAAGAGAGCGTTATAATACCGAACCTGATGTACGCAAAATTTTAGATTACGCTTTGCGCTTGGAGGGCGTTTCTCGCCATTCCTCGACTCATGCTTGTGGGGTGGTAATTACCCGCAACGAATTAATAAATTACACACCAATTCAGTATGTTTCAGCTTCAGATAAGAGCATTGTTTCTCAATACTCAGCTAATCCTTTAGAAGATTTGGGCTTACTAAAGATGGACTTTTTAGGTTTAAAAAATCTAACTATTATTGAGGCTGCCTTAAAGATTATTAAAAACACACGCGGCTTAAAGATTGATATTGAAGCCATTCCTTTAGATGATGAGGCCGCTTATAAGCTTTTTCAAAGAGGGGAAACGACTGGTGTTTTTCAATTTGAATCTTCAGGAATGAAGCGCTATTTGAAAGATTTAAAGCCAACTGAGTTTGAAGATATTATTGCGATGGTTGCTCTTTATCGCCCAGGGCCAATGGAATGGATTCCCGATTTTATTAAGAGTAAGCACGGGGAAAAGAAGGTGACCTATCTTCATCCTAAGTTAGAGCCGATTTTGAAAAATACTTATGGGGTGGCGATTTATCAAGAGCAAGTGATGCAAATCGCTAGAGATTTAGCTGGTTTTTCAATGGGACAGGCGGATGTTCTTAGAAAAGCAATGGGGAAGAAAATCCCGGCGTTATTAGCTGAGCAGAAAGAAAAATTTATTGATGGTTGTATTAAAAACGGTGTTTATCAGGAGTTAGCAGAAACAGTCTTTTCCTTCATTGAGCCTTTTGCTGGTTATGGCTTTAATCGTTCACATGCGGCTTGTTATGCTTTAATTGGTTATCAAACCGCTTACCTTAAAGCTCATTGGCCGGTGGAGTTTATGGCCGCCCTTTTAACCTCTGATCAGCACGATACCGATCGAATTGCGATTGAAATAGAAGAATGTCGTAACATGGGGATTAAAATCATGCCGCCTGATGTTAATCAGTCCTTTGCTTCTTTTACAGTTGTTACCCCAAATACAGCTGTTAATGCTGCCGTCGGCGAATCAGCGTCTTTGGATACAATTCGTTTCGGCTTAAATGCGATTAAAAATGTGGGTGAACATATTGTAGAGGTGATTATTTCCGAGCGAAAAGCCAATGGTCCTTATCGAGATCTTTTTAATTTCTTAGAGCGGATTACCGACAAAGACTTAAATAAAAAATCTTTAGAAAGTTTAATTAAGTGCGGGGCCTTAGAAAGCTGGGGCGAGCGCGGCTCTCTTTTATCTAATACCGAGAAACTCTTAAGTTTTAATAAAGAAATTATTAAGGAAAAAGCTAGTAAACAAGATAGCCTCTTTGCTTCTTTAGGCTCGGAGAGTTTTAATACTCGAGTTACTTTAGAAAATTATCCACCGGCCGGCCAAGAAGAAAAGTTAGCCTGGGAAAAAGAATTGCTAGGTTTATATGTAAGTGAGCACCCCTTTAATTTATATAAGAATCGTTTATTGGGTTATGCTGTGCCGTTAGCGAATTTAAAGAGTCATCGCGGTGATCGTTCGGTAGTTACGGCTGGAGTTATTAGCACGATTAAAAAAATCATTACCAAGAATAATGAATCCATGCTTTTTGTTAAAATTGAAGATGCGGTTGCTTCGGTAGAGCTCCTGATTTTTCCTCGCCTCCTCAAAGAAACAGAAACATTGTGGGTCTCTGGTCGGCCACTTATTTGCGAAGCGACCGTTTCTGAAAAAGATCAAGACGTAAAATTATTAGTTAATACAGTTGCTATTTTAGAGGCTGATAATTTAGACGCGGGTATTGATAATTTTAAGCGTAGCGTTTTGCAGCGCCGGGAAAGTAACGGCAACGGTTCTTGGCGCAAGCGCAATTACAATCAAGTTGAGACTAAAACTCCGTCTTCGGTGAAAACCGTTGCCACTTCTCCAACGCCGGTTGCCTCCACAGCGACAGAATTATTAAAAATATTTTTTGAAAAAATGCCGGCAACACCAGACTTAGAAGCCCTTAAAAATTTACTAGCCGAGCATCCTGGTTCAGCTGAAACTTTATTTAAAATCAAAGGCCCCGAAAAAGACACAGTCTTTAAAGCTGGTTTGAGAGTTAAAGTTTCGCCGTCTCTTGAGAAAGCGATTAAGGAAAAATTTAATGGTAGTTTAAGAATTGTTTAAGCGTTAGCTTTTTGTTATAATCTAGGAACAGTAATATTTTTTTTAAATTCATTTTTTAAATTTATTTTTTCAGACAATAATTCAAGATTTTTTTTCTTGAGTAAGAGTTAATTTTATGCCTAAAG
>CAZERN010000020.1:0-9314 GCA_964514675.1 uncultured Gammaproteobacteria bacterium
AAAAAAACAATCAGAACAGCAAGATTAATAAATATACGTTAATTTAATATTATATGAGAAATTATAAAATTATTAAGAATCGTAAGATTTGGTTGTCACTGTCGACAGTTTTTGTAACCCTGTCAATTATTGCTCTTTTTCTTTGGGGTTTGAAACCAGGATTAGATTTTACTGGTGGCAGCTTAATGGAAGTAAAATTTGCGGGCGCTCAACCAACGGTTGCTGAAATTAATCAGGCCTTTAGTAATTCCAATTTTGGGAATTTAGTGGTTCAGCCCACCGGAAATCAAACAATAATTCTTCGCTTTCAGGAAACTTCTCAGGAAAAACGCGAACAGGTATTAACCTCTTTGGAGACCTTAGAACAAGCAGAGGCAGGTTTAACTGAGCTTCGTTTTGAATCTATTGGTTCTTCGGTTGGTGCTGAGTTGCGGAGTCGGGCTTTTTGGCTGGTTTTCTTTGCACTCTTAATTATTATTATTTATATCACCTTTGCTTTTAGAGTTGTTTCTAAGCCACTCCCATCCTGGAAATATGGTTTAATTGCCATTGTTTCTTTGGCTCATAATATCCTTTTAACTTGTGGAGTTTTTGCTGTTTTGGGATATTTTTTTGGAACAGAAGTAAATACCACCTTTATTGTCGCCCTTTTGACGGTCTTAGGCTATGGCATTAACGATACGATCGTAGTTTTTGATCGTGTTCGCGAGAATCTTCCTAAAAGTCATTTAAGTTTTGAAGAAACGGTTAATGAAAGCCTGAATCAGGCTTTTGCCCGGTCTGTAAATACTACCACCACCACACTTTTAGCCCTTGTGGCTGTTTTGATTTTTGGCGGTGATTCAATTAGAGACTTTGTTTTAGCTTTAACGATAGGTATTTTCTGTGGTGCTTACAGCTCTTTGTTCCTCGCTGCTCCCCTATTGGTTATTGCTGAAAAGTGGCAGCATCGCTCTAAAAATAATTAGACTTATTAATTGAAAAATTTTTCCACAAGACTCCAACCGGGGTCTTGTTTTTTATGTTATAATTGATAAATGAAAATCAATCACTTAAATACTTCTTTTAATATAGTTAATATTGTTGACGCTTGGGCGCTATTTTTGTTGGCCTTGGTTCCGTTAGCTTTTAATTTTTTAGCAGTCACAAGCTTAGATTTAGTTAAGACTGTTTTTTTTCAAGTTGGTGTAACAATTTTTTGTTTATTGGTTGCTTGGCAATTTATTGTTTCCAAGACTAAACCTCGGCTAGGAAAAAGTTTAGTGCCTTTAATTTTTTTAATCCTTTTTTTAATTAGTGCTTTAGTTTTTTCTGTTGATGTTGCTCAGTCTTGGTGGGGTTCTTACGCTCGGCAACTGGGAGTTTTTACTTATATTATTGGTTTGTTGGGTGCGCTCGCTTTTCTGATTAGTTTTTCTCTAAGTCCTAAAGAAGAGAGAAGAGGTCGTTATCGGCGTTATTTTTTAGGGGTAACTATTATTGCCACCTTAATTTCAATCTACGCCCTCTTGCAACTAATTGGTCTAGATATCGTTCGTTGGGCTGAGCCGGCTAGTCAAACTGGTCGAGCTTTTGCTAGTTTAGGGCAGCCTACTTATCTAGCCGCTTTTCTTTTATTAACTATCCCAATTGCCGCTGCTTTCGTATTTATTTTTTCCTCTAAGCGACGTTATTTATTTTTAGTTTTCTTAATTTTGCAATTATTAGGCTTGTTAGCAACCGGAACCCGCTCTTCTTTTTTAGCTCTTGGCTTGGCTTTGCTGATTTTTTTGTTTGTTAAAATTTTTCGACAACCACAAAAATTTAATCGGCAGTTAATTAAAAAAATTGTTTTAAGTTTTTTAGGAGTTCTTTTACTCTTTACAGCTTTAGCGTTTAGTAATCCGAAACGTTGGCAAGAGTTAGGAAATTTAAAAGCCGGCAGTCTCGGTTTGCGGGGTGAGCTTTGGCGTGAAGGATTGTTGGCTGTTAAGGAGCGCCCCTGGTTTGGCTATGGTCTAGAAAATCAAAGAGAGGCTTATATTTATCAATATGACTCCCAGCTGATGCGCTATTTACGTCCAGACGTCTCAAGCGACCGAGCTCATAATCTTATTTTAGATAGCGCCCTAACAGCTGGCCTAATTGGTTTATTTTTTGGCTTGTTCTTCATAATTTCTCTATTAAGTTATTACCGTCGTTTGCCCGAATCTGAGCGCCCCTTAGCGCAGATGCTCTTATTCTCTGGGGGTGCTTATTCCTTGTTTTTACTTTTTAATTTTTCGGTGGTCACCACCTTCTTTTATAGTGGTTTGTTGTTAGTAATTTTCTTATCTTTAGGTTTGCCGCTAGCAGAAGAGGAAAAAGTTAAATTACCAGGACGGTTTTTGCCCCTGTTGGTTTTAATTCCTCTGGCAATTGGGATGGCGATTTTTTCAGAAGCGCGTTTAAGCGCTGATTATTATTATCATGCCGCTCTAAATTCTTTAAATCAGGGCGATTATTTTAAGGCAGTGGTTCTTGATTCTTATGTCCAAGAGAAAAAAATTGATTCAGTTGGCGCTCGTCAATATCAACAGAATTTTACTTGGGCTATTATTGATCATTTAATTCTAGGCGATTTGCCGCTAGCTGATAAACACGTACTTTTAGAAAGGGTCAGTTTAAGCCCCATTAATGAAAACCCGCCGACTTTTGACCAGCGCTTATTTACGGCGCTAGTGTTGGGTTTTAGTGGGGAAAAAGAAAAGGCGCAATCAGAACTAGATCAACTAATTACTGCCGTCCCCGCTTTGCCCAGAATTTTTTTGGTACTTGGGGACTTAAATTGGTACAATAAAGACTTCTTAGCTGCTCAGAAAAATTGGCAGCTAGCCGCTAAATTAATTCCAGATTTTGATTCTAGTTGGGATGAGAATCAGGAGTGGCGCCTTATTCGATATCAAGATTTGTTAAAAGCTCGCCAGGCACGTTTGCCGGCAAATCAATAAAATATATGGAGTTAGTGTTTGGATTAATTTTCACTTTTATTTTTGGCCTTTTAATTGGCAGCTTTATTAACTGCTGGGCTTGGCGACTTTATAAAGAGGAGAGTTTAATGAACCGCTCTTATTGTCCCCGTTGTCGCCAGCAAATTCGCTGGTATGATAATATCCCCTTTATCTCCTTTGTTTTACTAAAGGGGCGTTGTCGTGATTGCCAGAAACCAATTTCTTGGCAGTATCCAGCCGTGGAAATTCTAACAGCAATTTTGTTTGCCGCGGCTTGGTTTTTTTTCGGGGGTGAGCCTTGGTTTTTTTTCAAGAGCTTAATTGTGATTACAATTTTAATATTAGTTTTAATTTTTGATGCTCGTTGGTTTTTAATCCCAGTCAATGTTTTAATTGGTGGCTTTTTTGTGGTTGCTCTCTTCGGCTACCTTGCCTCTCCTTTAGGGGGGGCGGAATATCTTACCGCTTTTATTTTTAGTACTTTAGTGGGCACTCTTTTTTTCGCTCTCCAATATTTTTTAACGAGTGGCCGAGGCATTGGTGAAGGGGATATTTGGCTGGGGGCATTTTTAGGAGCCGCTTTCGCTAGCTTGAGACACCTGTTTGTCGCCCTAATTTTAGCGTATTTTGTCGGCGCTATTATAAGTATCGTCTTAGTGCTTAGTGGTAAAAAAAAGTGGGGCAGTCGTCTGCCTCTGGGGATTTTTCTGGTAATTGGCGCTTTAGTTGCTTGGTTTTTTGGAGGGGCGCTTAGTCTTTGGTATTTAAGCCTTTTTTAGGCAATAAAATTGGTTGTTAAAAAAATAAAAATCTTGTATAATGACTTTAAACGCTAAATCTTTAAGTCTTGCCCAGAAATAGCAGAATTTTTTTGTTTTTTACTCGTTTAGCGTCAATTTGTTATCCTTCCTAATTTATGAAAGAAGAAATCATTGCCGGTTTAGATGTTGGATCAACGGCGATTCGTTTAGTTATCGGTCAAAAAATTGACACCCCGACCGGGGAGGAACTCCAAATTATTGGAGCTGTTTCTTCGCCTACAGCTGGTGTTAATAAAGGAGTGGTTAGCAGTATTGAAGAAACTACTTCTTCTATCTCAGCTTGTTTAGAAAAAGCGGAGCGTTTAATTGGCGTGCCGATTTCTAGCGTTTGGGTAAGCATCAATGATCCCCATGTTAAGTGCGAGCGCAGCAAAGGCGTGGTGGCCGTGTCTAAAGGCGATGGGGAGATTAATGAGATTGATGTTAATCGGGCGATTGAGGCCTCTCAAGCCTTGGCTGTTCCAGTAAATTATGAAATTTTGCATGTGATTCCGATTAGCTTTACTATTGATAATCAAACTGATATAAAAGACCCAATCGGAATGTCGGGGATTCGCTTGGAAGTTGAAACTTTAATTATTCAGGGACTTTCCACTCAAATTAAAAATTTAACAAAAGCGATTTATCGTACCGGTTTAGAGATTGAAAGTTTAGTTTTATCACCCCTCGCTTCGGCTGAGTCAGTGTTAACCTTAAAACAGAAAGAATTAGGGGTTGCACTTATTAATATCGGCTCCTCAACTACCTCAGTAGCAGTTTATGAAGAGCGTAATTTGTTACATGCCGCAATTTTACCAATTGGTTCTGAACATATTACTGCTGATATCGCTATCGGTCTGCGTTGTCCAATCAACTTAGCTGAACGCATTAAAAGAGAGTATGGAACTTGTAATCCAGGAACAGTTGACCGTGAAGAAGAAGTGGATGTCCGAAATTTAGTTAAAGAGGAAGATGTTAACGATGATATTGAAACAGTTTCTCGGCATTATGTTGCTGAAATTATTGAAGCTAGAGTTGAAGAAATTTTAGATAAGGTTGATAATCAATTGAAGTTTATTGATCGCTCGGGGATGCTTCCAGCGGGAACAGTTTTTGTTGGCTCTGGAGCCGAACTAGAAGGTTTAGTTGATTTAGCGAAACGTAGACTGCGCTTACCCGCTTCTATTGGAACGCCACGTAATTTAAATGTTGTTATTGATAAAGTAAAAAGCCCAGAATTTATGACCGCTCTTGGTTTGGTTATTTGGGGGAGCAATAACGCCCCCACTAGCCAGTCTGGTGGTGGTTTAAGAAAATTTTCAGATGGCTTTTTAGGTAAGGTTAAGAACTTAGCGAAGCGAATTATTCCTAAATAATTTGTGAGCTTTGGTTTTTAGTAATTTTTAAATAATTTAAAGACCTGAAAATATGGCAGAAGTAAAACCAGAGATAGAAACTTTCGCAAAAATAAAGGTCGTCGGTGTTGGCGGCGGCGGCGGTAGCGCAATTAACCGCATGGTTAATAGTGGGATTAAAGGTGTTCAATTTTTAGCAATTAACACAGATATCCAGGCACTTCATTATAATAAGGCTGGAGAAAAGATTCATATCGGAAAAACTGTGACTCGTGGTCTTGGAGCGGGAATGAATCCTGATTTAGGGAAGGCGGCCGCGGAAGAATCGGAAAATGAAATTCGCGAATCTCTTCAGGGTTGCGATATGGTCTTTATCACTTGTGGCATGGGTGGCGGCACTGGCAGTGGCGCTTCGCCAATTGTCGCTAAAATTTCTAAAGAATTAGGCGCTTTGACAGTCGCAGTTGTTACTAAACCTTTTGCTTTTGAAGGTGGACAAAGAAAAAATATTGCTGAGCGTGCCTTTACGGAGCTAGCTGACAATGTTGATACGATTATTACTATCTCCAATGACAAACTGCTACAAGTAATTGATAAAAAAACCTCCCTCTTAGAAGCCTTTAAGGTTGCCGACGATGTTTTAAGACAAGGAGTTCAGGGAATTGCCGAAATTATTACTACTCCGGGTGCTATTAATGCCGACTTTGCCGACGTTAAAGCTGTTATGTCTAGTGCTGGCTCAGCGTTGATGGGTATTGGTCAGGCTAGTGGTGAAAATCGGGCTATTGAAGCAGCTAAAGCGGCGATTAATTCGAGTCTTTTAGATGTTTCTATCGATGGCGCTCGGGGAATTGTCTTTACAATCACAGGCGGACCGGATTTATCTATGAATGAGGTTA
Organism: uncultured Gammaproteobacteria bacterium; assembly: GCA_964514675.1. GTDB lineage: Bacteria > Patescibacteriota > Patescibacteriia > Patescibacteriales > UBA12465 > JAEZRQ01. Next base: position 6,024 of record CAZERN010000020.1, read on the forward strand.
GTGAAGCGGCTAAAGTTATTACCGCTGCTGCCGATGAAGAAGCTAAAATCATTTTTGGAGCGGTTATTGACGACAAGCTAAAAGATGAGGTTAAAATAACAGTAGTCGCCACCGGTTTTGATAGCAGTATTTCAGCCACCTCTTCAATTAGCCGTCTCGATTCAATTAAGCCGGCCGGAGCTTTTTCTTCTGACGATTTTGAAGAAGATCTTCGCGATGATTTAAATCTGCGACCAGCAAAAGTAGCTGAAAAAAATAAATCAAAATTAGCAGTCTTTAAAAATGCCCCGCTCAAGCCAGTTTTGGAAAAAAAGATGGAGCGGCCGGCGGATAAGGATGATGAGGGTGATGATTTAAGTGTCCCTGCTTTTATTCGGAAGAAAATGTTATAAGAAATTAGCACCGCCCCCGGTTTTCCGGGGGCGGTTTTTTTATACCCAATTTTAAGTTCGATAATTAGGGGCTTTTAGCGGTTTGGCAGGAGTCTTTATTTTTGCTACAATACGGTTAGCCACAATATGTAGTGGACTAGATAGATAATTAACTACCACATATTGTTGTCTTGGCCCTTGACGAATTATTAATTTTTAATTCATTTTTATCTATGAAATGTCCGATTTGTTACTTTGATGATACAAAAGTGGTTGATTCTCGGGCCGCCACTGATGGGTTATCTATTCGTCGGCGTCGTGAATGTTTAAAATGTGGCTTCCGTTTTTCCACCTATGAAGAAGTAGAGATACTAGACTTAATGATTGTTAAGCGTGATGGACGACGAGAGTCTTATAGTCGCGAAAAACTAATTTCTGGTCTTAAAAAATCTTTAGAAAAACGAGCTATTACTGAAGATAAATTTAAGCGCTTGATTCATGCGATTGAGCGGGAGCTGCAAAAGATTCGTAAAAATGAAATCACCTCCCAGCAAGTTGGCCAAGTAGTTATGAAGCAGCTTAAGAAAGTCGATCAAGTTGCCTATATTCGTTATGCCTCTGTTTACGAACAGTTTAAAGATGCGAATGAGTTTCGGAAAGAGTTAAATAAATTAGTTAAGAGTAAAAAATAGTTTTTATAAACAGCGCGCCCTATTTTTAAAACGGAACGCCTAATTTTATTGGTATGACTGAAATTATTACCCAAATTCGCAAACGATCGGGAGAAATTGTTCCTTTTGATCAGAATAAGATTACGACCGCTATCTATAAGGCCCAAGAGGCGGTTGGTATGGCCGATTCTAAGCGCGCTGAGGAGCTAGCCACTAAGGCAGTTCAAAAGATTGCTAAAAAATTTCATAAACACACAATCCCGGCAGTAGAGGAAATTCAGGATTTAGTTGAGGCTACTCTAGTTGATAGCAATGAACCCTCTCTGGCTAAGGCTTATATTATTTATCGTGATCAGCGCCGACAATTACGTGATATTAATCGTGAAACCTCAGGAGAAAGATTAATGGAGGATTACTTAGGTCGAGCTGATTGGCGCTTAAAAGAGAATAGTAATATGAGTTTCTCTGTTCAAGGTCTTAATAATTATATTGCTTCGGCTGTTTCTTCACAGTATTGGTTAAATAAACTTTATCCCGAGAAAATTCGCAATGCCCATGTTAATGGAGATTTGCACATTCATGATTTAGGACTCTTGGCGCCCTATTGCTGTGGTTGGGACTTGAAGGATTTGTTGATTAAGGGTTTTAGAGGAGTAGCGGAAAAAGTTCAGAGTAAGCCCCCGAAGCATTTTCGGACGGCCCTTGGACAAATTATTAATTTTTTCTACACCATGCAGGGTGAAGCGGCTGGCGCTCAGGCTTTTTCCAATTTTGATACTTATTTAGCCCCCTTTATTCGCTACGATGAACTTTCCTATCAAGAAGTTAAACAGTGTCTACAAGAGTTTGTTTTTAATGTTAATGTGGCTACTCGAGTTGGTTTTCAAACGCCTTTTACCAACATTACTTTAGATATTACTCCGTCTAAACAAATTGGTGAGGAAAATGTTATTATCGGCGGTCAGGTGATGTCTGAAAAATATAAAGATTTTCAAACTGAAATGGATCTCTTTAATCAGGCTTTTGCTGAAGTGATGTTAGCCGGTGATTCTACTGGTCGGGTTTTTGGTTTTCCGATTCCGACTTATCAAATTGATAAGAATTTTGATTGGGATCGGCCATCTTTAGAACCGATGTGGGAAATGACTGCTAAATATGGTATCCCTTATTTTTCCAACTTTGTTAACTCTGATATGGACCGCGATGATGCCCGCTCCATGTGTTGCCGCTTGCGGTTGGATAATCGGGAACTAAGAAAGCGGGGCGGAGGTCTATTTGGCGCTAACCCTCTTACTGGCTCTTTAGGGGTGGTAACAATTAACTTGGCTCGCCTAGGTTATCTGTCTAAGGATAAAGAAGAATTTAAACACCGTTTGGATGAACTAATGGAGATTGCTCGTAATAGTTTAGAGACTAAGCGGAAAATTATTGAAAAGTTTACCCTAGACGGTCTTTATCCGTACTCCCGCTTTTACCTTCAAGATATTTTTGAGCGCTTTGGTTCTTATTGGAAAAATCATTTTAACACCATTGGAATCAACGGTATGAATGAGGCTATTCTCAATTTATTAGGGAAAGATATCGCTAGTCCGGAAGGGCAAAAGTTTGCTCAAGAAATTTTAGACCACCTTCGCGCTCGTCTTTTAGTCTTCCAAGAAGAAACCAATAATTTATATAACTTAGAGGCAACTCCTGGGGAGGGCTGTACTTATCGTTTTGCTAAAAAAGATAAAGAGCTTTATCCGGGGATTATTTTTGCTAATGATGCCGCGGTTAAAAAAGATGATGTCCCTCCTTACTATACTAATTCTACTCATCTTCCGGTTGGCTTTACCAATGATATTTTTGAAGCGTTAGATTTGCAAGATGAACTCCAGTCAAAATATACCGGCGGAACAGTTTTGCACGGATTTCTAGGTGAACGCTTGCCTAATGGTCAGGCGGCTAAAAATTTGGTTAAAAAAATTGTTGATAATTATCGCTTGCCTTACTTTACACTGACGCCAACTTTTTCTATTTGTCCTAAGCATGGTTATTTGGCTGGCGAGCATCAGTATTGTCCTAAATGTGATGAAGAAATCGGCTATATTCCTTCTCTTTCGGCAATTACCGAAGTGGACGGAAAAGATTCAACTTTAGAAATTAATAAATAATAAATATAAATTTATGAGCCCCATTAAAACTAAAAGACAAGAGTGCATTGTTTATAGTCGTGTGGTTGGCTGGTTAACGCCGGTTAGAAATTTTAA
>CAZERN010000021.1:0-9223 GCA_964514675.1 uncultured Gammaproteobacteria bacterium
TCCCCTTCGCTCGTATCAAAAAATACGCCAAAAGGCGTATTTTTTTCACTTGCTCGGGGACAGGGATTCGAACCCCGATAGCCAGGACCAAAACCTGGAGTCCTACCATTAGACGATCCCCGAATTGCTTTCTTATATTAAACTAGAGCTAAAATGAAGTCAACTGGTAAACCAAAAACTAGCCCCTTCTCTACCTCTAATGGCTAGTTTCAAATCTTAAACTCGAGCGTATTTCCTAACCGCCAACCAAGTAGCAATTAAAGTAACTGCAAAAATTGAGGCAAACTGGGCCCCAAAAACTGCCCAAACATTATCGGTATAGAAGGAAGTGATGTTAACGTTATAGCCCGTAAAGAAAACTTCGAGGTAAGGCTGTAAGATTGATAATAGGGGGAATAAAGAAACAATCATAATCAGTGTTGCCACAAGAGCGTAGAAAAAAGCCGAAAAAACATAAGGCATGTAGATGAAGAAATTTGAAGCCCCCACTAGACGCATAATTTCAATTTCTTGGCGATGAGTATAAATAGCCACTCGAATAGCATTATAAGCAACTAATAGCCCAATTAAAATAAAAATGACAATCAAAATTAAACCAATTTCGTTAACCTTATAAGTAATCTGATTTATCTTTTCCAAAATGACTGAGTTATCAGAAAAATCTCGTGACTCTAGCGCGTCACTCTCAAGAGCTTTTAAAGAAGTAATTAAAGCTTGAAAATTATCAAAATCAGCCGGCGTAATAATTAATGATGGTGAGAGTGGGTTCTTGCCAATTTCTTTAAGCGCATTAAGGATTTCAGAATTATTTTGATTTCTATTTCTAAAATTTTCCAAAGCTTCTGCCTTAGAAATAAAATTAACCTCCTTAACTCCAGCCAAATCTTCAACCCGATTTTGTGTTTCTAAAATTTGAGCATCAGAGGCATCTGGCTTAAAATACAAACTAATATTAATTCTCTCCTTAACCGCCTCAACCGCATTTTCGCTAATCAACTTAACGGTAAAAAGGGCGTTCATGGAAAATAAAGCCAAGGCCAAAATAGTGACCGTAACAATTGACAACCAAACATTACGAAAGATGTCTTGAAAACTAAATTTCAACGCTCGAATTAAAGAAATCATAAATTTAGAGGAAATATTTACCCCGCTCTTTATCACTAATTATCACCCCGCGATCCATAGTAATCACCCGGTGGCGTAATTGATTAACCACTTCCTTATTGTGAGTTACTAAAATAACCGTTGTCCCAAATTGGTTAATTTTTAAAAGTAGATTAATAATTTCATTAGCATTAATCGCATCCAAGTTGCCAGTCGGTTCATCAGCTAATAAAATTTTAGGTTGATGAACTAAGGCCCGAGCGATTGCTGCTCGTTGTTTTTCGCCACCAGAAACTTCTTGAGGATAGCGACCGCCTTTATCTTCTAGGCCAACTATTTTCAAAACACTAGGAACAATCTTTTTTATTTTTGCGTTAGATGCCCCACAAGCCTCCAGGGCGAAAGCGATATTTTCAGATAAAGTCTTTTTAGGAAGCAGTTTAAAATCTTGAAAAATTACACCAATCTGTCTCCTTAGAAAAGGCACATCTCCACGGCTAATTCGGGTGATGTCCCAATCGCCAACCAAAATCCGCCCGGAATCTACTCGCTCTTCACCAATTAAAATTCGTGATAGAGTCGTTTTCCCAGCGCCAGACTGACCGACAATAGATACAAATTCACCAGGCTTAATGTGGAGATTAATATCTCGCAAAACCGAATTTTTGTGACCGTAAGATTTATAAACTTTTTCAAAAGTAATCATATCAAATTATTGGCTTAGCAAGCGTGTTCCATATTGAATTAGCTGTTCATTATCACTAAAACTAGTAGCGCGAGACGGTGAACCAAAATTAACGGCAATTAATTCAAGGCCAGATTTAGTTTTTACTTTATTCATTAAACAATACAAAGATTCATGGAGATAACCAGTTTTAGTTCCGCTTAAATTATAAAGATTCTGACCAACCCAGGGGTTAGTATTTTTCAAATAGTGGGCCTGCTTAGTGTTGATGGTAGAAAAATTATAATTAGCAGTGGTGGAAATTTTTTGAATCAGTGGCTGCTTTAAAATCTCTCTGCTTATTATAGCATAATCATAAGGAGAGCTCACATTAGCGGGCGCTAATCCGGTTGGCTCAATAAAACTAGTACTACTGGCGCCCCAAGTTAATACCTGTTCGTTCATACGGGTAATGAATTCTGGCCGCGTTAAGCCGCTATATCTTACTAGAGTTTCAATAGCATTGTTTGCCGAACCAACTAAAGCCGCGTAAAGCAAATCTTCAAGCGTTAAAGTGTCCCCTTCTTTAAGACGCAGTCGTGCTGATTCCCAGGGTTCACAGTGTTCATAATTATATTCTTCGTCTTGAAACTTGTAGGTGGCGACAGTTTTTAAATCAGGATTAGTATCTAGAAAAACTTGAGCGGCAACTAATTTTGATAAAGAGGCAAGTGGCTTTACTTGCTGACTATCTTTTTCCCATAAAACCTCCCCTGTTTCGGCATTCATGACAATTCCCGACCAACCATTAATCTGAGGTTCGCCGCCAGCCGGGCGCACTAAGCTAATTATCGGATCAAGCGAGCGCAAAGGCTCCACTTTAACATTTGCCAAACCCGCTCCTAAAGAAGCAATTTTTTGGAAAGCCTGCTTATCTAAATCAATTACCCGATTTGGGTGCAAAGCACGATTGGGGCCAAAATCATTAACAGTAACATCAACAAATTTTCCGTTGTCTAAATTATGAACGCGCAAAACACTTCCCTTGGCATAATCTGGCGAAGCCGCAAACATTCCCCCTTTATAGGCATACCAACTAGCCTGGCCAGTAGCCAAAACTTTTTCATTGGCCAGTACCGCTAAACGCACAAAAGTGAAAGGAACTTGAGCGCGGACAACTCGTCGCTGGGGATTTTCAATAGTTGGTAAAGGGTGCCAATTATTAGTAAAGCGATCAAAGAAAAAAACCTGTTTATAGAGATTATCTGTTTCTGGATTAGCCGGATAATCAAGCTCTACCCCGTAAGTTTCTCCGGGTTTTAAATGTTCAAGCGGTAGACTCACTTGATAAATAGGTGTTAAAGGGACAAAATCCCAAGGAGGAGTTAAAGGCCCAATCTGAGCAATAACCGAAATTGGTTTTTCGTTAGAGCGGACAAAATCAGAAGCCAAAAAGGGTTCTTCTGGACCAGCGACACTCAAAGCGTCGCTAATTTTATGACTAGCAGACGCCTTAAAAGGATAAGAAAAGTTAAACCCAAAAAGTAAAATTAAAACTATTAATAGGTTTGATTTTTTTAAGATAACTATTTTATTCATAATTTTTCGATTGACTTAAGAATAGCTTCCCCTTATAATCAGGGCAGTGCCGAGGTGGCTCAGTTGGTAGAGCAGCGCACTCGTAACGCGCAGGTCGTGGGTTCGATCCCCATCCTCGGCTCAGCTTTAAAAACCAGATTTCTCTGGTTTTTTTTAATTGAAAAAATAAACTAACCAACGATTCCAGTTGGCAGTTCTTGAATCTGCTACAGCTGTCTCGGTTGCTGACGGGGGTGCATCTGGAAGCTTAACGACCACAACCGTTTCATTAGGTTTTTTTAAACCCAGATTAGAACGCGCTTGCTCTTCAAGACTTTCCTCTGACTGTAAATAATCCACCAACTCTATCATTGCCTGGCTTTTAGAACGATAAGCCTCGTTTTGCTCTTGAAGAGTAGCAATTTCCTGATTAATAACTTTTTTTTGAGTTAGTGTTTCTACAAACGGTAACGCAATCGCAATAAAAACTACCAAAAAAACTAACGCTAAAAAACGCTGACTACTGAAAAATCGCTGCCAAGGAGACTGTTTTCTCTGTCGCCTGGCAACCAAAGAAGATGGATATTGCTTAGATTTAACCATGGCAATTAAAAAGTAATTTTATGATAGCAGATTTTCTTCCATCTCACCATCTTCCTCTTTAAGTCGATTTTTAGGAGTCACCCAAAAACCCATATACTTTCCGAGCATTAGTCTAATTTGAGCATCAAGGCAAGGAATGGCTCCAAAAATAATAATATTTACCGGCACAAAAACCCATTCAGCAACCAAGATAGCCTTTTTCCAGCGTGAATAACCTTTTGGTCTTTCTGGTAAAAGCAAACTTGAAACAACCGCTGATAAAACCATCCCTACCATTGCTAAATTCATCAGAAATGAAGTTACAGCCGGCAAATTTCCCGACAAAACCGTACCATTAAACCTTGCTCCGCCTAATAAAACCGGCAACCAACCAATAACACCAATAATTAAAGCGCTGGTTCCCCAAGAATGGAATCCGTACAATTGAACCCAAATTTGTTTAAAAACTTTTCGCCGTTGCGGAGTTGCTTTAGGTAATTTAAAATAATTAAAAACTAAATAAGCAACATTTTCTGCTCCCCAAGCCCAACGCCGTTGCTGTTTATACAAACTAAGAGCCGTAGATTTAAAATCTTTATCGGCGGTGATATCCATGGAAATAGTGGTATATAAAGGCTCGGTACGATAATCGCCCGCATAATGCATTAAACAGTGAAAGAAAATACGAGAATCTTCACTAACCATTTTTGGTGACCAAAAATCAATATCAATTAAGGCTTGCCAAGTCATGGAATGAGAAGAATAGGTGACTAATTTATCTCGGCGCACTTGCATCATCATCTGCCAAAAAGTATTAGAAGCCGCTGAAACACGAGAGAAAAAAGGTGCCGACCAAATATTGTTATGATACAAGGGGACGGGCTGATAAGAAGCGCGATAGGGCCGCGAAACGGTTAAGAATTTATGAGTCAGTAAGAAAAAATAATCAGGGCTAATCACGGTATCAATATCAAAAACGGAAACCAAAATTTTATCATAGGGAATTTTCTGAGAATCAATAATTTCTTCTCTAACGCGGCGTCCGGCCCAGGCTTGATTAGCTCCTTTTCCCTTAATTTCCCCAACAATCCCATCGGGATGAAAAGTAATAATAAAATTTCCAAAACTATCAGCATATTCAGCCTTAATTTTCTGAGCCCGCTCACGGGCAGCCTCTCCCGCCCGCTCTTCCATCGCCAAAACTACAATCAAATGTTCTTTAGGCCAAGCTGATTTCTTAATGGAGCTTAAAGCTGTTTGGATAATCTCAATATCTTCATTATAGGTTGGTAAAATAATTAACTGATAAAGGTCGCTCCAAATAATACCTTTTTTAGCCAAGCAATCATCCGGCAATTTTGGAGTATTTTGATTAAGTAAAGAGCAACGCTCTGGCCAATTAATTTTATTATTTCTCTGAACATTGCGATAAGAGGCGATTAGATAAATCGCCATATATAAAACCTGAATCAGCCAATAAGTATCAAAGGCAATCATGAAATAAGCTACCCAGGTCGGTTTGAAATAAGCAAGAATTGTTAAAACTAAAAGAGTTCCTAGAGATAAAATTCCGGGAAGTGATTCTAAAAAACGATAAAAACGATAGTCACGACCACTAAGTTCGCTGGCCCGACCAATTTTTAGATAGTCTGTCATGTCTTTAATTAATAACGCCTTCTTTTTTTAAAGCAAAGAAACAACGCGCCGTCGCCTTAACATCAACTAAAGCATCATGGGCATCTTCAAAGCCAGTATTAAATAAACGCTGATGAAGCTCGTTTAAGTTAGGCCACTTATAACCCCCACGACCATTTGCTAAAGCACAAAAATTAACACTACTTTTCATTGTGCAAATCTGTTGAGCCAAATCTAAGGGATTTTTTTGGCCAAGACGATAATATTCGGCGCCAACAATATGGTAATCAAAATCAATATTATGTCCGATAACAAAATCGGCTTTACTAATCTCTTCTGCAAAAAAAGTTAAGACCTCCTCTAAAGGGCGCCCCTCTTTTAAGGCTCGCTCTTGACTAATACGATGAATTTTAGAGACTTCCTCAGGGATAGTAAAGCCCTCAGGCTTAATTATAAAATCGTAACTCTCCCAACTATTCCCTTCAGCGTCATACCAAAGCCAAGCTAACTGAACAAGCCGAGGCCAATTCTCGGAATCCGAGACTGGAGCTTTATAATTTTTAGGCAAACCAGTTGTTTCGGTATCAAAAAATAAATACATAATTTCTCTTTCGGTAGCTTAGAATTATTTTTTAGTAAAATCTATTTCCTCACCCGCTTCCAAGTCTTCGCCAGTCGGCCAATTGTCTAAAGTTGGTGATTTTAAATAAGAACTTTCTTTAAGAGGAGGCGGAGTTTTCTTTGGCTCCTGAGGTTGCCCCTTAAAATTCCGCAGTGTCGCTTGCTCTAAATCAGACAAAGAAAGAGCTGGACCGCTCTGGGAACTATCTTCAAAAGGGCTCATTGCGGAGGGAGTAAAAGGCCGAGCTTTCATTGGATTAGATTTTTTTGGAGGTCCAGGCGCAAATGGCTTCGGGGTTGAACTTAATTGTTTATTTTTAGGCAACGACAATTGAGATTGGGGGGGCGACCAGGTTGTTGGTTTAGTTCCAGAATTAAAATTTTCCGGCGGAACCAGTTTCTCAGGCTTAGAAATCAGCTGCGGCTTATTTTGATTAACATTCTCTTTTTCTAATTCTTGACGACGATCTTCCTTTTTCTTACTTAAACATTGTTTACAAAAAACTGGTCGAACACCGTCTGGCTTAAAAGGGGTATAAGTGGTAACACCACAAAGAGCACAAGTAGCCGGGAACCCCTCAGGAACTACCGGGGAGCGGTCTACAGACGGCCTGTCTCGATTACTGCTCTCCCGATTCATTGCCGTTTCCTCCGCATTCGCCTGATACCAACGAACGATTTGCTCCTCAACTTCTGAGCGCGGTGTAGCATAATTGTCTCGCGACCACTTAATTGCCGTTTCTTCTTGCCCGGTTTTCTCTTCTTTAGACAGTGGCGGCAATCCTCGGGCAGAAAATGGAGTTGAAGCAACGCCATCAATCATTAATTTTAAATACATCTCATATTTAGGCAAGTTAACTAAATCTTCCTCATTAAAAGTTGGCAAAAACTCTTTTGCTAGTTCTTCGGCATCGGCCGCGCCGACTCTAAAAGAAATCATTGTTCCAACATTGCCAAAAACCGCCGGCTTCACTTTTTCATTTAACTGCTCAATATACTGATGAGCTAAAATTAAATTAAGCCGATATTTACGAGCTTCTGATAAGATGTTGGCAAATGAATCAGTCGAGAAATTTTGAAACTCATCAATATATAAATAAAAATCGCGACGTTCCTCCTCGGGAATATCAACTCGACTCATCGCCGCGAGCTGAATTTTGGTAATCATCATTGCTCCAAGTAGAGCAGAATTATCCTCACCAATGCGTCCTTTTGATAAATTCAAAATTAAAATCTTTCCCCCATCCATTACTTTACGCAAATCAATCGAAGATTTTATTTGGCCAACAATATTACGCATCAAAGAACTAGATAAAAATTGACCAACTTTATTTTGAATCGGAGAAACCGCTTCGGAAGCAAATTTATCAGCATAGCCAGTAAACTCATTCTCCCAAAAGGCCTTAACAACTGGATCTTTAATATTCGCAACCACTCGCTTACGATAAGGCTTGTCACTGAGCATCCGAACAACTCCCAAAAGAGTAGAGCCAGGATAATCTAAGATTGCTAAAATAGCGTTGCGTAAAATATATTCTAAGCGCGGCCCCCAAGAATCGGCCCAAAGTTTTTGAAAAACACCAATCAACCCAGAAGCAACTAGGTGCTGCAAACGACTATCGACTTGCTCGACAACATTGAAAGCAATTGGATAGTCAATGTCGGCCGGATTAAAATAAATTACATCTTTTATTCTTTCCTCGGGAATATAAGCCATTACTTTTTCCGCTAAATCACCATGAGGATCAACTACCGCCACGCCTCTGCCAGAACGAATATCATCAATAATCATGTTCTCTAAAACAGTTGATTTTCCCATACCGGTTTTTCCAATCAAATACATATGCCGGCGACGGTCGTCGGATTTAATGCCAAATTTTTTTTGCTGATTTCGAAAAGTGGTTTCCGCGAAAACCGCAATTTCTGAATTAGTCATAGGCAATTAATAATAGAGCTTATCCGGCAAAGAAGCGAGTAATTCTTTTAGGTAGCCGGGCAAAAAGATAATCCCTAAGATAATAGGAATGGCAATCATTAAGACCTGAATCACAAACCAGATTTGTCGCCACTTAATAAAGCGCTTAATTGCTACCAAATCGGCAGAAATCTTTAGCTGCCCCTCTTTTATTTTTTCAAGTTCAAAAAGAAGCTGAGGCGACACAAGCTCGGAAGGGATTTCTTTTGTTTCTTTTTCTAAGGTCTCACTTGGCATAATTTAACATATTTTTTAGCAACTGCAAGCATTTCCCTCATTTCTAAGTCATTAAAAGGGGGAGTGGCCTCTAAATTGCGCCCCACCAAAGGGGTGTCGGATTTAAATTTTTGCAAATACCAGGCATCAGCCCCAGAAATAATCGCGCCCATTTCGCTAATATCAGCAAGTTCTATTAGCCCTGGCACTAAGGTAGTGCGAAACTCATGAGGCAGGCCACTACTTAGTATTAGTTTAACACTTTTTAGCAGCTTCTTACAGTCAACTGGGGCACCAACGACTGAAGAGTATTTTTCTAAAGGCGCCTTAAGGTCCATGGCTAGATAATCTAAAGAATTACTAGCTAACAAGTTTGCCAACATTTCTGGGTTAGTCCCATTAGTGTCTAATTTTACCGCTAAGCCCAAAGCTCTAATTTTTAAAATGAAGTTTGGCAAATCACTATGCAAGGTTGGTTCACCACCACTGATAACTACTCCATCCAACTTCCCTCGGCGACTCTCTAAAAAAAGAAAAAACTCATCCTCAGAAATTTGAGCATAAGTTTTTTCATATTTTCTCCGGCTAGCCTCCAATTCGGACCAGACAAGTGAAGGGTTATAACAAAAATGGCAACGAAAATTACATCCTTGAGTAAAAACCACAGCGGCAACTTTATCGGGAAAATCTAAGAGGGTGATTTTTTCCAATCCTCCAATAATCATAAATTCTAAAAAAGGATTAGCAGAAAAGAGAAAAATCTTAGCGGCATCACCCCTTTAAATTAAGAGGATTTTTTTTCCCCTTCAATCTCATAAGAACGGCGATCGGCATACTCAGAAGTTTTG
>CAZERN010000022.1:0-9023 GCA_964514675.1 uncultured Gammaproteobacteria bacterium
TAAACATTCCCATGGAAAAAAAGATTAAAATATCTTTAACTTATATTTACGGCATCGGCGACACAAGAGCGCAGCAAATTTTAGCGGACGCTAAAATCGATCCCGAGATAAGAGCTCAAGAATTAAGTGAAGATAAAATAAATGACTTGCGCGAACGAGTAGAGAAGAAGTTTGTAGTTGAAGGTGATTTACGTCGCGAAACTCAAAGCAATATTAAACGGTTAAAAGAAATTAATTCTTATCGGGGGATTCGTCATGCTAAGCATTTGCCTCTTCGGGGGCAGAGAACAAAGACGAACAGTCGGACTGTCCGTGGTAATAGACGGATGACGGCAGTTTCCGGTAAAGTTAAGGCTGGTCTTAAGACCTAGTTTTTAATTTTAAATCCTTTTTAAAGAAACAATTGTTAATTATGTCTGACGAAAAAAATACTACCGCTGCCGAAAATGAGGCAGCCGCAACTGAAGAAAAAAGAGAAACTAAAGAACAGGTCCCGGTTGAAGCTCCTAACTTAGAAGCAACCAAGACTAAAACCGACGAATCTCTGGATTTAGATGAAAAAGAAGAGCTTTCTTCTAATTTTTCTATGGATAGCGGCTCTGAAGAGTTGCCGGAAGAAATTAAACAAAAATTAGAAAAGAATAAACAGGCTCGTGCTAAGAAAAAATTAATTAAGAAGCGCAAAAAGAAGAGCACACTTGATTCCGTTAAGGTTGGGCGCGCTTATATTAATGCTACCTACAACAACACGATGGTTTCTTTAACTGATAATAGCGGTAATGTTATATCTTGGGCTAGCGCTGGTGTGGCTGGTTTTAAGGGTGCTAAAAAGGCTACCCCTTACGCTGCTTCTATTATTACTAAAATTGCTTGTCAAAAAGCCAAAGAAGAATATGGCTTGGAGGAAGTTTCGGTTTTTGTTTCCGGTGTTGGTACCGGTCGAGAATCGGCGATTCGCTCTTTAAATGCTAACGGTTTAAATGTTACAGCCATTAAAGATACGACTCCGGTTCCTCATAATGGTTGCCGCCCGAAAAAACCGCGGCGCGTTTAATAATTAACAATGATCTTGATTTAATATGGCTACAAACCTTGATGCTCAATGCAAACAATGCCGCCGCGCCGGCGAAAAACTTTTCTTAAAAGGCGAGCGCTGCTCATCTCCTAAATGTGCACTTGTTAAGCGTAATACACCGCCTGGATTTCATGGTGCCGCTAGTAAAGGCCGTCGTCGTATATCCGATTATGGACAGCAATTAGCAGAAAAGCAGAAAGTGCGCAGATATTATAATTTGATGGAAAAACAATTTCGCATCACTTTTGAGCGTGCTAAAAAGAAGAGTGGTGATGCTGGTAAAAATTTCTTAAAGATGTTAGAGATGCGTTTAGATAACACCGCTTATCGTCTCGGCTTCGCCGTTTCTCGTTTTGAAGCCCGCCAAGTTGTTGGTCATGGTCATTTATTAGTTAATGGTAAAAAAGTAGATATTCCTTCTTACCAAGTTAAGGAGGGTGATATAATTTCTATCCGCGAGCGCAGTTTAAATAATGCTTTTTTTAAGAAAGCCTTAGAGCGCAAAGTGGATGAGCGTCCGAGTTGGTTAAGTTGGAATAATGCCGAAAAAAAGGCCAAGGTTTTACATGAACCAGCCGATACTGATTTGCCGGCTAATTTCAATGTTCAAGTTATTATTGAGTATTATTCTAAATAATTTAGTGTCGCCAGACGATCCGCTTTTTAGCGGTTTTGCTGCGGCCTCAAGCATCTATGCAAAAAATCGCTTTACCTAAAAAGATTGAATTTAAAGCGGGCGAAGACGCCGGTGAGGGGCAGATTATTATTGAACCGTTATATTCCGGATATGGAATGACCTTAGGCAATCCTTTACGTCGCATTTTACTATCCTCCTTACCAGGAGCAGCTGTAATTGGCGTTAAAATTAAAGGAGTTAGCCATGAGTTTATGGCTCTGCCGGGAATTAAAGACGATGTTTTAGAAATTATTTTAAACTTGAAGCAATTGCGCCTAAAAATGATGGGCGACGAAGAAGAGGGAAGCTTAGTTTTAAAAGTTAAAGGCAAAAAAAAGGTTACAGCGGCTGATATTGAAAAAAATACTAACATCGTTGTTGTTAACCCTGATTTATTATTAGCTGAGTTGACCGAAGATAATGCTAGTTTAGAGATGGAAATTTTTGTTAAAGAAGGGCGCGGTTATAAAATGTCTGAGGGGGGTAAGCGTGATAACGAAATTGGCTATATTGAAATTGATTCTATTTTTTCGCCGGTCTTATCAGTAAGCATTGATGTTGAGGATGCTCGCGTCGGAAAAATGACTAATTGGGATAAACTAATTTTAAATATTAAAACGGATAAGACTATTACACCTCAAGAAGCTTTTGAACAATCCGTTGAAATTTTAGTTAATCAGCTCTCCTCATTGACAGTAAAAGATGACTCTTTGGAAGAAGCCCCTGAAGAAGAGTTAGTTGAAGAAGTCTCTCACGAGGCAGAAGAGGAAGAGAAAACCGAAGAAGAAGAGAAAGTTGAGCCGGTAACTAAATCTAAGAGTGCCGCTCCTAAGAAAACTAAGAAAAAATAGCTTAAAGATAAGCCGTTTCAAAAAGTATGAGACACCGTAATAAGAATAAAATTTTAGATCGTAAGCGCGGACCACGCCAATTAATGTTGCGCAACTTAGCGTCCAGTTTGATTATGTATGAAAAAGTTCAGACCACTAGAGCAAAAGCTGTTGCTGTTCGTCCTTTAGTTGAAAAGATGATCACTGTCGCCAAGGGGGAAGATTCACTTACCGCTCGTCGTACTTTGGCTGCTTTTTTACTTCACGAAAAGGCTGTTTTAAAGGCTTTAGAAGTATTAGCCCCTCGTTATTCGGAGCGTGCTGGTGGTTACACTCGAAGAGTTAAATTAGGCAATCGCCAAGGCGATGGCGCTGAAATGGTTCAGTTAGAATTAGTTCAGTAATAAACTGTTTATATTTATGAAAAATATTGAAAGAAAAGTTCACCGCTTAGACGCTTCCGGACAAGCAATTGGTCGCTTAGCTAGCGAAATTGCCATTTTATTGCGCGGTAAGAATAAGCCAGAATACGAACCTCATTTAGATCTTGGTGATATTGTTGAGGTTTTTAATTTGTCCGAAGTTAAATTCACTGGTCGCAAATTTGAACAAAAGAATTATTTCTCCTTCACTGGTTATATCGGCGGTTTAAAAACCCGCAAGATGTCTGAAATTTTTCTAAAAGATCCAGGCGATGTTTTGCGTCGCGCGGTTAAGCAAATGTTACCAGCAACGCGCTTGCGTGATGGCATGATGAAACGCTTAATCATCAAATAATTTCTCCAATAAAGTATTTAAATCTTATGTCCGATAAAAAACCTGTGGTTAAAAAAACAGTTGCCAAAAAAACCACTTCCAAAGAATCCTCTGAAAGCAAACTTAGCAAGAAAGACGAGACTGCTTCAGTGGAATTCTCCGGGAAGTATTTCAAGGGGCTTGGTCGTCGCAAAACGTCGGTTGCTCAAGTTCGCCTTTATACTGAAATGCCTGCGACTGAGGCAGTGGTTAATGGTAAAAAAATTAAAGATTACTTTAGTGCTGATTTAGCCGCTTCGGCTTTAAAACCTCTAGAGGTTACGGGTCACACTAGCGATGTTGCTGTTTCGGTAATCGTCAAAGGCGGGGGCCTAATTGGTCAAGTGATTGCTGTTCGTCATGGCGTTGCTCGGGCTGTTTTAGCGCTTGATCCTGAGACTCATACCGCTTTAAAGGCTGATAATTTCTTGACTCGTGATGAGCGCATAAAAGAAAGAAAGAAGCCGGGTCTTAAAAAAGCTCGCAAGCGCCCACAATGGAGTAAGCGTTAATTTTATTTGTTTTTTCAAAACCTCCCTTCAAGGAGGTTTTTTGTTGGCTCTTTGTGTTATAATTTAGTTATGGATAACTTATTAGTGCAGCTTAAAATTCTGCAAGAAAAAAATAAAACTTTGGCGAATCTATTGAATCTGGAGCTTAAAGGAAAAGAGGCCAAAAAATTACAAGCGGAACAAGCTAATCCTGATTTTTGGCGCGACCAAGAGCGGGCGGTTAAGGTTGGCCAAGCTCTGGAAAAAATTCAAAAACAATTGCAACCTTTTACTGATTTAGAAATTGATTTAAAGGAACTTAAAGAATTAGTTTCTTTGGCAGAAACAGAAGCGCCGGAACTCCGCGGTGAATTAGAATTAAAGGTGGCTGACCTAGAAAAGCGCTATCAAGATCTAGAATTTTACTCTTTAATGTCGGGTGCTTACGATGACTCTGATGTCTATCTTTCCATTCATGCTGGCACCGGCGGCGTCGATGCTCAAGATTTTGCTTTGATGCTCGAACGCATGTATTTGCGTTTTTGTGAGAGGGCTAACTTTAAGATTGAGTTGGTAGAACGCAGTTTAGCTAATGAAGCTGGAATAAAGAGTGCTCTTTATAAAATCAGCGCTCCTTATGCTTATGGTTATTTTCGGAGCGAGCACGGCGTTCATCGTTTAGTACGCATCTCTCCTTTTGATGGTGAAGATTTACGCCAGACTTCCTTTGCTTTAGTGGAGGTAACTCCTGAGTTACCGGCTGAAAATCTACCCCCGCTAAAAGATGAAGATTTAAAAATTGATTTATTTAGAGCCAGTGGTCCAGGCGGACAGAATGTTAATAAAACCGAATCGGCTGTTAGAATCACTCATCTACCGACTGGGCTAGTGGTTGCTTGCCAAACCGAACGCTCACAACATCAAAATAAGGCCACAGCACTTGGTGTTTTGCGGGCCAAACTTCATCAACGCGCGCTCTTAGAGCGGGCCGGAGAAATTGAAGAAATTAAGGGCGGGGTTGTGACTGCTTCTTGGGGGCGTCAGATTCGTTCTTATGTTTTGCAACCCTATCAAATGGTTAAAGACCATCGGACTAATTACAGCACCAGTGATGTTAACAATGTTTTAGATGGTGACTTAAAATCTTTTATGGAGGCTTATCTCCGTTTTGATGCCAAGCAGGGAGCCGCGGGTTAAACTTTAAGCGGCTATTTTAATCTTTATTTTTTCTTGAGAAGTAATCAAAGAAAAAATAAGTAATCTTTTTCTAAAATGAGTTAATGCGAAGCTCATTTTTTATTTATTTAGCAGCTGTCTTTGTAATCGGTATTTTTATTGCCGCGACCGGACAAGCTCTTTTTTTATTAGCTGGTCTGGTTTTTGTTTTTTGGCGACGACCGCGTTTTTTAGGATTGTTAGGCAGCCTGGTTCTTTTGGCTGCCTTCTTCTATCACCAAGAAGCTGATGCTAAAATCTTCACTTCTAATCTTTATAGTCGAGTCGGTCAAGTAGCGCTTGGTCGAGCCTTAATCACTGAAGATATTGATCCAGGGGGAAATTACCAGAGTATAATTGCTGTTTATTTAGATTCAAGAGGGCGGCGAGGTGAAAAGTTTCTCTTAAAATTACCCGCTTATCCTCGTTACCAAGCTGGCGAAATAGTTAGTTTTTCTGGCGTTTGGGAGCGTCCCGAGAATTGGTCTGATTTTCGTTACGACCGTTACTTGGCTCGGCACGAAATTTACGCTTTGTTAAATTTTCCAAAAACAGAAAAAGTCGGCGAACTAAAAGGTTTTTTGTTTTCAGTTTGGCATTTTAAAAGAAAACTATATCGACAGATTATTTCTTTTTTGCCAGAACCAGAGGCTGGTTTAGCAGCGGCGTTAATTCTTGGTTATCGGCAGACGATTAAGGCTGCCGATAAGACGCTTTTTTCCGAGACCGGATTAAGTCATTTAATTGCTATTTCTGGAGCACATTTAAGTTTGTTGGCAGGGATGTTTTTTTTACTTTTAAAAAGTTTGCGAATTTCTCGGCGTCACGCCTCCTCTTTAGTGATAATTTTTCTCTGGTTTTATGTAATTTTGACTGGCCTATCAAGCTCTGCGCTTCGCTCCGCTCTGATGTCGTCTTTAATTTTAAGTGGGGTGGGGAAGCGTTGGCATCTTTCTAGTGGTTCCTTACTTCTTTTTTGCGCGGTCTTAATGCTCCTAAACAACCCTTTATTGTTGCGTGATGATTTAGGTTTTCAGTTGTCTTATCTAGCGATGCTAGCGCTAATTTATGGTCAGCCTTTAGCGGCGGCGAGGTTTGGAAAAGGGCCTATTCGCAGTCTTTTAATCTTAACTATTCTAGCGCAACTGCTTACCTGGCCAGTTTTGGCGCTTAACTTTGGTCGAGTTTCACTAGTGGCTCCGGTGGCTAATTTATTGGTTGCTAGCTTATTTGCTTACTTGCTACCTCTTTTATTCTTCAATGTTTTATTTTCTTTTTTTCTCCCCATTCCTGTTTTATGGGTCGGAGCCTATTTACTCTTGAATTATATTTTTCTAGTTAGCCGCTTACTTGCTAGTTTCCCCTTATCTTCAGTGGCTGTTAGCATCTCTCCTTTTGCCGCAGGTGTTTATTACTTTTTTCTTTTATTTGTCTATTGGCGTTTAAAGAAAAAATCGACATTCAAAAAAAGCCCTCAACTTGAGGACTTTTTGGACCAATTTAAAAATTATCTAAACTAAACCTCCTTATTTAGCCGCCTCTTTAGCAGCATCTTTAGCGACAGTGCGTAAGCAAGAAGTGCAGACCTTAATCTTAATTCCGTCAACATTTCTGTTTTGGAGATTGATGTTCTGTCGTTTTAAAGTTTTTATTTTGGAGTGTGAGCGAGAAACGCCTTTAGTAGCGCCGCGACCACAAAGATCACAAGTTTTTCCCATATTTTTACAAAACAACTAACCGGGTGGACTACCGCGCC
The DNA here is from genome assembly GCA_964514675.1 of uncultured Gammaproteobacteria bacterium. Taxonomy (GTDB): domain Bacteria; phylum Patescibacteriota; class Patescibacteriia; order Patescibacteriales; family UBA12465; genus JAEZRQ01. The sequence continues at coordinate 6,839 of CAZERN010000022.1, forward strand.
GGCGTTTTTCTTAAATTAATTCAGAGCCTATCTTAACAAGGTTTTAAAAAATAATCAAGTTGTGTTAGAATGAAGTCTCTTTCAATCTATATTTTTTGTTTTTTTATGACTCAGCTTTTTTCTCTGATTATTTTAATCCTCTCTATTACTCTCCATGAATTTTTTCATGGTTATGTTGCTTATCGCTTAGGAGACAATACTGCTAAAAATGCTGGCCGTCTAACGCTTAACCCGATTAAACATCTCGATCCAGTCGGTTCTTTCTTTTTACCTCTTTCTCTCTATTTGATAAATTCTCCTTTTTTGTTTGGTTGGGCGAAACCGGTTCCATATAATCCCAATAATCTTCGGGATAAAAAGTATGGCGATGCTAAAGTGGCGGTGGCTGGGGCAGCAGCAAACCTAGCCTTAGCAATTTTTTGTGCTTTATTTTTTCGTCTCTTAGGGTCAGCCTCATTAGTTGCTCCTTTTTTACTTCAGGCAATTATTATTAATGTTTTGCTAGCGCTCTTTAATTTAATTCCGATTCCGCCTTTAGATGGTTCTAAAATTTTAGCTACCTTTTTGCCTGTTCGTTGGCGCCTTCGTCTTTTTCAAGCGAACCCCTGGTGGGGCTTTGCCTTCCTAATTCTATTTATCTTTTTTGGCTTTGATTACTTAGTACCTTTGGTTTTTCGCCTCTCCTTTGGATTGGCCGGACTGCCTTTTTAAAACATCTTTAGCTTCCAAAAAGCTGGAGTCGGTTTTTCCCCTTAATCTATAAAGCAAGTAGCTTGACTTCAAGCTTTTCTTTTGTTAAATTTATCTAGCAATTTAAAAAATGCTGTCCTGTTAGTTCAGGACTGTTTTGTTGTTAAAAGCTTTAATCAAGAGCTGATAAGAAAAAGTTATGCCTACAATAAACCAATTGGTTCGTAAGGGTCGTAAATCTAAACCAAAGCGCCAGCACTCACTTGCCTTGCACGTGATCTTGGATACCAAGCACCGCAAGCGCACGGAGGTGGCAAAAGGAGCTCCTTTTAAACAAGGAGTCTGTTTGAAGGTGACTACGACCACCCCTAAGAAGCCAAACTCCGCTTTACGGAAAATTTGTCGTGTCCGCTTATCCAATGGAATGGAGGTCACTGCTTATATTCCTGGTATGGGTCACAATCTTCAGGAGCACTCTATCGTTTTAGTCAAAGGTGGTAAAACCAAAGACTTGCCAGGTGTTCGCTATAAAGTTGTTCGTGGTGTTTATGATGCTTCTGGAGTAGAAGCTCGCCGCAAGAGCCGTAGTAGTTATGGCGCTAAGAAGCCTAAAGAGACGAAATAATTTATTTAAGAGTTGCATTAATATGCAGTCGCTATAGCTAACGGCTGTTCTAAAATTATGAGAGGTAAGCCAGCCCCAAAAAGAGACATCCAGGGGGATGTTAAATACAACGATGTTACTATTGCCAAGTTCATTAATTATGTAATGGAGGATGGTAAAAAATCATGTGCGGAAAAAATTGTTTATAATTCTTTTGAGTTAATCAAAGAAAAGACTAAACAAGATCCGCGTCATGTTTTTAATAAGGCGATTAAAAAGGTCTCTCCTTTAGTGGAGGTCCGCGGTAAGCGTGTTGGCGGTGCCAACTATCAAGTGCCTTTCCAAGTTCGTGGCGAACGCCGCTATTATTTGGGTTGTAATTGGTTAATTAAAGCTGCCCAAGATCGTCGTGGTCGTTCTATGGCTGAGAAATTAGCAGCCGAGGTCATTGATGCCTCTAATGGTGAAGGAACAGCTGTTCGTAAAAGAGAGGCTGTTCATAAGATGGCTGAAGCCAATAAGGCTTTTGCTCATTTTTCTCGTTAAGCTTTAACTATTTATTATTTTTTATGCCTCGTGATTATACTTTAGATAAAATTAGAAACATTGGCATCATGGCTCATATTGATGCTGGGAAAACAACTTTCACAGAACGAGTTTTGTTTTACACTGGGAAAAAGCACAAAATTGGTGAAACTCATGACGGTTCCGCTGAAATGGATTGGATGGACCAAGAAAAAGAGCGGGGAATTACAATCACCTCGGCGGCGACAACTTGTTTTTGGAAGGGCAATAAAATTAATGTTATTGACACCCCCGGGCACGTTGACTTTACTGTTGAAGTGGAGCGCTCTTTGCGTGTTTTAGACGGAGCAATTGCTTTATTTGATG
>CAZERN010000023.1:0-9012 GCA_964514675.1 uncultured Gammaproteobacteria bacterium
TAACAAAACGAAGGTGGAGATGATGGGAGTTGAACCCATGTCTAACGAGTTTCCTAAGATGCTGCTACAAAATTAGCTCGGTTATTTGGTTTCACTTCTTATCTCATTAACCAAGCAAAATAATAAGAAGTTAGCTTTCATTGTTTTCAGGTTAGCAAAGAAAGCATCTGCCAACCCTAATCTCCATAAATTACACCGGTGACTAACCCTGGAGAAATGCTAGGCCGATGGTTGTTGCTATTTAAGCTACAACAGGAGCATAACTTGGAACGAACCAAGTAAATGCTTTCGCTTTTTTGGCGTTTGTTGTTTTGAGTCTTGATAACGCGGTAGACTCACCGCGTTTTGCACATCTAAGGGAATGGTCTCGCTATCGAAAGCCCGACATCCCCTAAATTTATCGCTGTTTTAAAGCGGTTTTAATCTGACGATCTATATCTCGTCGTTTGAGTGCTTCACGCTTATCAAACTTATGTTTTCCTTGCGCTAAAGCCAGCTCAACCTTGATTAAACTATGCTTAGTATATAGTTTTACAGGAACGAGTGTCAAGCCACCAGAATTCAACTTTCCAATCAAACGATTAAGCTCTTCCTGTCTTAACAATAACTGTCTCGGTCGAGTAGGCTGATAGTCTTCTAAAGCGCCCGCATAAAGGTAGCGCGAGATATGGGCCCCAAGTAAAAACAAACTCTGACGCCCTTTATCTTCGCGGAGAGACACATACGCTTCTTTTAAACTAACATGGCCATCTTTAATTGCCTTAACTTCGTGCCCTAAAAGAACCAACCCGGCCTCATAGGTTTCAAGAAAGTGATAATCAAAACTAGCTCTTTTGTTGGTCGCCAGCACTGGCATAATTCCATTCTTTTAGGCGTTTTAAAACTTCGCCATTTTGCATCACACTACCAACATAACGCCGATAACTAGGGTCGTCGGCCATATTTTTTAAATCGGCATTATCCGGATTCTGCGCTTTTAATTCCGCAATCTTATCATTAATTTCTTCATCACTAATTTCTACTTTTTCCACTTTAGCCACCTGCTTCATAATTAAGGAAGCTTTAACCCGCTTTAAGGCGCTGGGCACTAATTCTAGAGTAAACTCTTCTTGATTTTTTCCTAAGTGAACCAAGTAATCGCTTAAAGTTCCGCCCTGTCTTTTTAAATCATCTTCAATTTCATGAATCATGAAATGGGTTTCATTATTAATCATCACTTCCGGGATTTCACCAAACTGAGAAGAATCAATAATTTTATCAATCATTTCAACTTCCAAGCGGTTAGCCTGCTGCCGTTCTTTATCAGCAACCATATTTTCCTCTAAAGCCTTTTTTAAATCGTTTAAATCCTTAAAGTTAAAACCGGTCGCTAAGGCATCATCAATTTTTGGCAGCTCGCGTTCGTAGACGGACTTAACTTTAACCTTAAAGGTAACTTTTTTACCAGCAATATTTTTCTGATGATGCTCTTTTGGAAAATCTAAATCAAAATCCACGACGGCCTCCGCTTTTGCTCCTAGCAGCTTCTCATCAAAACCAGGAACAAAATGATTTTTACCAATGATAACGGATAAATCTTGGGTTTGCCCACCCTCGAGCGGCACCTTATCTAAAAACATTTCCACATCAACCAATAAACGGTCACCTGTTTTCGCCTCTTTTTCAGAAAGCACTTCACTGGCCCGTAACTCTTGCAACTCGGCTAGGCTCTTATCAATATCAGCAACCGGAATCTTAATTTCTGTTTTCTTTATCCCCAGCTCTTTATATTTTCCAAGGGCTACCTCAGGAGTGAGAGCGGTTGTTATTTTATATTCTAAATCATTACCTGGAGCCAGTTTAGTAATTTCTATTTGCGGTTGACCAGCGCTTTCTTGGCCGCCCAAGTTTTCAGCAAGTGCCTGATCAATAGTTTTTCTAATAGCAATATTAGCGGCTTCTTCTAAAACAGCCATTTCGCCTACCTGCTGTTTGACCACCTCTAAAGGGGCTTTGCCAGGACGAAAACCTTCAATTTTAGCAGTCTCGCTAATTTTCTTAGCTCCTTTTTCTAAATAAGGCGCAAATTCATCCGCCTCAAGGATAACATTTAATTCAATTTGACCTTTTTCTAAATCTTTTTTGGTAATTTTCATATTTTCTTTTAATTATCAGGCTAATAATAAAATAATTAATACAATTAGCTTATTTATCTAGACTTAACTATAAACACTTAGGCGCCAAAAAGCAAGTCTTAATTTTGATTTTTCTTGACTTTTTTTAAAAAACCTCTTAAAATCAACTGTTCTTTTAGTACCATAAAAATTTAATAAAGGAGGAATCATGAATCAGAAAAAAGAGGAGAAATTATTACAAATTTTGTTTGAAATTTTTGTTGAAAATTTAATCCAGGATCGCAACCTGATTAATTCTCAGGGTTGCTTCAACCACGACCGCTTAGAAACTTTGAGAAAGAAAATGGAAATCCCTCGTATTCATCCGCTCTATGCTTCAGTTTCCCTGTCTTGCGCCAGAATTTCAGAAACAGAAATACCGCGCAACATTAGCCCTGAGGTGGAGAAAGGTGTTTGGTTGGCAGCCGTGAAAATGGTAATTAAAAATAACCCTGACGCTAGCCTGGCCTCTTACAAAAGAAATACTAAAGATCTTCGTGCTGAAATTAAAGCTAAGGGATTGAGTGTTTCTGAAAAAGAGTTCAACGACTTTATCCGCCCCATCTACCTGGAAGCGGTAAATGAGATTATTGCTTAACAATCTTTTTAAAAAAGGCCCCCTGAGAAAATCAGAGGGCTTTTTTATATTCAACTAATTTTACTAGCCAAGAATAATACCAACTAAAAGCAGGGCGACAATATTTAAAACCTTAATCATCGGATTGATTGCCGGGCCAGCAGTATCTTTATAGGGGTCGCCAACGGTATCGCCAGTGACTGCCGCCTTGTGGGCTTCTGAACCTTTACCACCAAAATGTCCGGATTCAATATACTTTTTAGCATTATCCCAAGCGCCACCACCGGAAGTCATTGAAATCGCTTGGAAAACTCCAGTTACGATTGAGCCCACCAAAAGGCCAGCTAAAACCTCTAAACTATTATTTCTAAAGATTAGAACTAAAATAATTGGTGTTAGTACCGGCAAAAGAGCGGGAACAATCATCTGTTTAATCGCCGCCTTAGTGACAATACTAACCGTGCGACCATAATTAGGTTTATCGGTTCCCTCCATAATACCAGGCTTTTCCTTAAATTGGGCGCGCACATCCTCAACTACCGAACCAGCTGTCTTACCGACCGCTTGCATTGCTAAGGCGGCAAAGAGATAAGTAATCGCGCCACCAATAAATAAACCGATTAAAACAAAAGGGTTATCAATTAAAAATTCAGCCTTACCCCGAGAAACAACAATCTTGTGGGTAAAGTCAGCAAACAAAACCAACGCTGCTAAAGCAGCTGAACCAATCGCATACCCCTTAGTTACAGCCTTGGTTGTATTCCCAACCGCATCTAACGGATCGGTAATATCTCTAACCTCGTCTCCCATTTCTGCCATTTCCGCAATTCCACCAGCATTATCGGTAATCGGCCCATAAGCATCAATGGTGATAATAATTCCGGCCACCGACAACATCGCCATTGCTGCCACCGCGATTCCATACAAACCGGCTAAAGAGTAAGCTCCAAAAATAGCCAAACAAATAATAATAATCGGCCAAACCGTTGACTTCATCGAAACGGCCAAGCCAGCAATCACGTTCGTGCCATGGCCAGTTTTGGAGGCTTCAGCAATTTCTTTAACAGGCTTAAAGCTTGTGGAAGTATAGTATTCAGTAATAATCACCAACAAGCCAGTCACTCCTAGGCCAATTAGAGCTGATAAGAAAATATTTAAATAGTCAGCCCCCCAAAAATAACGAGAAACAAAAAAGAAAGCGACTACTGACAATAGACCAGAAACAATCAAGCCCTTGTAAAGAGCAGCCATGATATTTTGTTTTTTACCCAAACGAATAAAGAAAATACCAACAATTGAAGCTAAAATGGCCACCGCCCCTAAAACCAAGGGAAACAAAACTATGTTTTGATTACCACTAAAAGTAAGTGCTCCTAAAACCATGGTTGCAATTGCTGTCACCGCGTAAGTTTCAAATAAGTCAGCGGCCATACCGGCGCAATCACCAACATTGTCGCCAACATTATCAGCAATTACTGCAGGATTACGGGGGTCATCTTCTGGAATACTCGCCTCTACCTTTCCAACCAAGTCAGCTCCAACATCAGCCGCTTTAGTATAAATACCGCCACCCAAACGAGCAAAAATAGAAATGAGTGAGCTGCCAAAAGCAAAGCCAATAAGAGCCACCAAGTCACCTGTTAATAAATAAAAGCTGGCGGTACCAAGCAAAGCAAGCCCGACGACTAGCATTCCGGTCACACTACCGCCACGAACAGCCACATCAAGAGCTTTTTGAAGCCCCTTCCGAGCAGCTTCAGCTGTTCGAACATTAGCTCGAACACTAACAAACATCCCAATATAGCCGGCAAGGGCTGAAAGAGCGGCGCCAACTACAAAAGCAGCGGCCGTTTTCCAACCTAAAGAAGGAATAAAACCAATAACCAAAGTCAGAGCTACGGCTACAATACCGATAGAAGCATACTGACGATTTAAAAAAGCTTTAGCGCCTTCTTGAATCGCTTGTGCAATCTCTTTCATCTGGTCGTTCCCGGCTGGCAATCTCAGAATATGGCGAATCATGATTAAACCATAGACAATGGCCACTGCCACAGACCCTAAGATAATCCAAACAATAGTGTTCATCATACTTTTCTACTTAAAACCGCCAAGCGGTCTTTTATTATATTATTCTTTAATTTCTTTTTTAACTTTAGAGCTCGCTTTTTTGGCGGGCTTTTTTTCTGCCTTCTTAACAACCTCTTCGCTAACAACTTCTTCAGAAACAGGCTCTTTTTCAACAACCCCTTCGCTAACAACTTCTTCAGAAACAGGCTCTTTTTCAACACTCTCATCACTATCAGTCGCCACCACTTCATCGCCATCAGAAATAATATCAATTTTCCAGCCAGTTAAATGGGCCGCTAAGCGGACATTTTGACCGCTTTTACCAATCGCTAAAGATAATTTATCGGGATCGACTTTAACAATCGCCTTGTGTTCTGCTTCTATCAATTCAATATCAACTACCTTAGCTGGGGCCAAAGAATTAGCAATAAACTTTTCGGCATTCTCGCTATATTCAATAATATCTACCTTTTCGCCACCAAGTTCACTAATAATTGTTTGAATACGAGAACCGCGCTGACCAACACAAGAACCAACTGGATCAACGTTTTCGGCGTCAGTCCAAATCGCTACTTTAGAGCGAGAACCAGCCTCACGAGCAACGGCCTTTAATTCTACCAGACCATTAGCAACCTCAGGAATTTCTAAATAAAAAACCTTCTTTAAAATTTCTTCACTACGACGAGACAAAATAATTTCCGGACCTCGATGCCCTTCGCGCACCTCTTTGACATAAAGCTTATAGCGATCGCCAACTTCATAGCGTTCACTATATATTTGCTCTTCAGGTGGCAATAAACCAATTGCCTTTCCTAAATCAACAAAAACTAGACGCCCTTCGCGACGTTGAACAACGCCGGAAATAACTTCGCCCTCCTTATCTTTAAATTCTCCAAAAATCATATCTCGCTCCATCTCTCGTAATTTTTGGATTATCACCTGCTTAGCAGTTTGAGCCGCCATACGCCCATAGCTTTCAGGAATCGGTAAATCGGTAATAATCTCATCGCCGATTTGAGCGCCGGTTTTTAAAATTTTTGCCTCCTTTAGCTGAATATCGGTTTTAGGATTAAACCTTCTAATCTCTTGACCGTCAGCATCTAGCTCTGGCTCAACATAAACAGGATCTTCTTTAGCGTTTTTATCAACTGGACCATATAGACGCTGTAACATTTCCGCCTCCTCTTGTTCTGGTAAATCCTCAACAACCGTTTTTATATCAAAAATTTGACTGGTCGCAGTTTCTGGATCAAATTTTACTTTAATGTTTTGATTTTTTTCACCATAATCTTTACGATAAGCAGCGGCTAGCGCTAGTTCAATCGTATCAACAACAGTGTTGTAATCTAGGTTCTTTTCTTCGCAAACCAATTTAATGGCGCTTGTTAATTCGGACATAGATATTTAATTAGAGAAAAAGCTAATTGTGAAAACAACTAGCTTTATCTAAATATTACCAGTTTTTAAAGATTTGTCAAAAAATCACCAGAATGGCCCCTTGCAATCAACTGCCCCTTCAGTGGTGGTCACACAAACAATAAGACTTAAAAGGTAATAAACTATCCCCCAAGAAGCTAAAATTATCGCCAGCCCGATAGCTAGATTTTTAATATTTCCTAAAGACTTACTTGTTTTTTCTTTGTTCCCACCTGAGGTCATATATTGAACACCGGAGACAATTAAAAGGACTACCGCGATTAAAGCGAGAAAAGAGAGAGCAATATTTATTATTTCTAAAATTGTTCGTCTGGCATCTTGAGGGCTCTTAGTATTGTAAGCCTGACCACCAACTTCTTGAAGTAAAGTTTGTTGATTAAATAAGGAGTTGCTAGCCGCCACCGGAGAACTAAAAAATAAGGCGCCAGCCATAACCCCCACCAAACTCCAGATACTAAGTTTTTTCGCAAGTCCCATATTTTTGTTATAATTTAATACTATCAACATTATAGTTAAAAAAATGACTACTGACAAACCCTTAAAGCTTGCTACCCGTGTTTTTTATAATACCGCCATTCAAATTGGCGGTAAAATTATTTCTATACTTATCGGTTTATTGTCGGTTGCCCTAATAACCCGTTATCTAGGACTGGCTGGTTTTGGTTCATACGCTACTATCATTGCCTTTGTTTCTTTTTTTGCAGCTCTGGCTGATTTTGGCATGACTCTAGTGACCAGCCAAATGATTAGCCGCCCCCAAGCTGATGAACCGCGAATTTTAAATGGACTTTTTGGATTGCGCCTAGTTTCAATTGTGGGCATTTTAGCATTAGCGCCAATCATTGGCTCCTTTTTCCCTTATAATCCGGCCATAAAAATTGGTATTTTGATTAGTACACTTTCTTATATATTTCCCGCCCTTAACCAAATCATTATTGGCTTACTCCAAAAACATCTACGACTGGACCGAGCGGCAATTGCCGAAGTTTTTGGCAGATTTTTATTAATTACTGGTATTTTTTGGGTCATTAAAACAGATGCCGGCTTAAACGGCTTACTCTGGATTCATGTTTTATCTGCGGCGGGCAGCTTTCTTTTAGCCTATTTTTTAGCTAGCTCCATTCATTGGCTCAAGCCGCATTTTGATTTCGCTTTCTGGCGCCAAGTGCTCCTGCGCAGCTGGCCTCTAGCTTTAACTACTCTCTTAAATTTAATTTATTTAAAAAGCGATACAATTGCGTTGTCGCTTAGTCGCCCCTCTGCTGAAGTTGGTTTGTATGCCGCCGCTGATCGCGCTGTTGAAGTTTTAAGCACTTTGCCTTTTCTATTCGCCGGAATCATCCTCCCAATTCTAACCCGCTCTTGGGCGGAAAATAAAAATGATTACTTCAAGAAAGTTCTCCAAAAATCTTTAGATTTAATGAGTATCATCGCAATTCCTTTAATTGTTGGGACTTTTATCTTAGGCGACTCCGTCATGGTTTTACTGGCTGGGGAAGAATTTATTGCCAGCGGCTTGATTCTAAAAATTCTAATTCTAGCTGTAGCTGGAGTTTTTATTGGCTGCATTTTTTCTCACGCCATCCTAGCTATTGATAAACAGAAAAAAATTATTAGCGCCTATGCCTTTATCGCCTTGAGTTCTTTGATTTTGTATGTTTTACTAATTCCGCGCTGGTCTTATCTGGCGGCAGCCCTGATTACTGTTTACAGTGAGTGGGCCCTGGCCTATCTAGCTATTCGTCTGGTAAAAAAACACACAGATTTCCAAATAAATTTCCGAGCTTTAAAAAAATCACTTCTCGCTGCCTTAATTATGGGATTGGCCATTCTTATTCTCCCCAAACATTTAAGCTGGCACTGGTTAAGTCTCTTAGTAATTATTATTGGAGCTAGTCTAATTTATTTTATCAGTCTTTATCTTTTAAAAGGACTAACAAAAGCTGATTTACGAATTCTTAAACGCCACTAATATGTTGGAACCAAAAATTATCTGGGAGACAAATGATTACCTGGTTTTAAATAAACCCGCTGGGTGGACTGTTCATGGTGGACCAGGAATTTCTGGACCCCTTTTAACCGACTGGCTACACGAACACTGCCCAGATATTGATAGTGTTGGCGATGACCCTTCGCGCCCCGGCATTGTCCATCGCTTAGATAAAGAAGCGAGCGGCTTAATGGTTGTAGCGAAAACAAACTCTGCTTGGGGGTATTTTAAAGAGCTGTTTAAAAGTCGCCAAGTCGATAAAACTTATTGGGCCTTAGTTCATGGTCAAATTGCCAAAGATGAAGGGGTCTTAAATTTTTCAATCAACCGAGCCAAATCTGGTCATCGTATGGTTGCCCTGCCTTTTGCTGGTCCAAATCTAATGGAAAAGAAGCACTTAAACAATCGCGATCTTGGTTTAGTTAGAGCGCGAGGGGAAGCAAAGACTGCTCTAACAAAATTTAAGGTTTTAAAAAGATTTATCAACTACACTCTAGTTGAGGTTAAAATAAAAACCGGACGCACCCATCAAATTAGAGTTCATTTTTTTGCTTACGGGCACCCTTTATTAGGAGATCAGCTCTACACCACCAAAAAAACGAAAGTCAAAAACGAAAAAACTAATCTTGGGCGGGTTTTTTTAGTCGCTAAAAATCTGGCTTTTAAAGACCCAACTGGCGCTGAAAAAATTTTTGAAATCGACCTCCCTGAAAGTCTCGAAAATTTTTTAAACAAGACAGCCTAATAATCTTAGCGGTTTTGACGCTTGGTTTGTTTTTCGCTATAAT